>DVLR01000332.1 GCA_018715425.1 Candidatus Merdenecus merdavium | reverse complement strand
TCTAAGAATTTAGATGCAACTTTAGCTTTTATTAATTGGTGGTATACATCAGATTACGGTAAAAGTTGGTTTACACAGGTAGCAGGTGTAGTTCCTCCAATTACAACATCTGAAGAATCAACGTTTGAGATTATAAAGCAAGGAGAGGCTTTAGTAGACGAAAAAGGAAGTGCCCCTCTTGGAGTTATCTATTCGACAGATAGTTTTCATACAGCATTCGGTGAAGCAATGCAGACATATATAGAAGGAACAGCAGATAAAGAAAGTACCATCCAATCAATTCAAGAAAAATGGATGGAAATTGACGGCACTTCTGAATAATAGAATATAAGAAGAAGTTCTCTTTGTACAACATTATAGAAAATAAAGAAAAATAAAGGAGATGGCTATGAAATTTACAGAAGGTTATTGGGAGAAAAATGAAAGAGCAAATGGTATGTACGCAGCACAAGCATTTTTTATTGAAGAAATAGAGAATGGTATGAAAGTCGTTGCACCAGTAAAAGTGATCACAGATCGTGCAGGAGCTTTGGACGTATCTACCATTACAACAGAATTCACCTCTGATAGAGAGAATATCATCAGTGTAAGAAGTTATCATTTTGAAGGATATGAGAAACAGGAGCCACGTTTTGAGTTAAATAAAAATCCAGTGAAAGTATCAGTAGAAATCAATGAAAAAGAAGCTGTTATGACTGCTGGAAAAATGAAAGTTCGTGTAAATCGTGAACAATTTGAATATATTTTTGAAGCAGATGGTAAAGAACTTACTAGATGTGGCTTTAGAAATCTCGGTTACATGCAGTATGATCGTGAGGTTTCAACTAAGTTTCCAGCAGATAACTACATGTCAGCCAATTATACTCCATACATGATGACAGAGCTATCTTTACAAGCTGGAGAATGTGTGTATGGATTAGGAGAACGCTTCTCTGCTTTCGTTAAGAACGGACAGGTAGTAGATTGTTGGAATGAGGATGGAGGAACATCTTCCCAAATCTCATATAAGAACATTCCTTTTTATATGACCAGTAGAGGCTACGGTGTTTTTGTTGACCATAGTGATAACGTGTCTTTTGAAATTGCTAGTGAGAAAGTGGAATATGTAGGATTCTCAGTGCCAGGCGAAGAGATTCGTTACCATATTATCCATGGAGATTCTTTAAAAGATGTATTAGTAAATTACACAGATCTGACTGGTAAGCCAGCATTACCACCAGCATGGTCCTTTGGATTATGGTTATCTACTTCATTTACCACAGAATATGATGAAAAGACAACGAGTTCATTTATTCAAGGGATGGAGGACCGGGATCTTCCTCTTAGTGTATTCCATTTTGATTGCTTCTGGATGAAAGAATTGCATTGGTGTGATTTTGAATGGGATGAGAGAACTTTTCCAGATGTAAAAGGAATGCTTAAAAGATATAAAGAACGAGGTTTAAAAATCTGCGTGTGGGTGAATCCTTATATTGCCCAAGGGACTAAATTCTTCAAGGAGGGAAAAGAAAAAGGATATTTAGTGAAACGTCTAGATGGTAAAGGTGTGAAACAGATTGATAACTGGCAGCCAGGAATGGGCTTGGTTGACTTTACGAATCCTAAAGCTGCTGCATGGTATACAAGTAAGTTAAAAGAACTACTTGATATGGGTGTCGATTGCTTCAAAACTGATTTTGGTGAAAGAATCCCTGTCGATGTAGTTTATCACGATGGATCAGATCCAAAAGCAATGCACAATTATTATACACAGCTTTATAACAAGGCCGTTTTCGATTTACTAATACAAGAAAGAGGAGAAGGAGAAGGGGTGTTATTTGCCCGAAGTGCCACTGCAGGAGGACAACAGTTCCCTGTTCATTGGGGGGGAGATTGCTCTGCTACTTATCCTTCTATGGCTGAAAGCTTAAGAGGAGGATTATCCTTTATGATGTCTGGTTTCTCGTTCTGGAGCCATGATATCGGAGGATTTGAGATGACATCTACTGCAGACGTGTATAAACGTTGGATGCAATTTGGATTATTATCCACTCATAGTAGGTTACATGGTTCTAAGAGTTACCGTGTTCCTTGGTTATTTGATGAAGAATCCAATGATGTATGTAGAACCTTTACGAAGTTAAAATTGCGGTTAATGCCTTATCTTTATGGTATGGCGGTGCAATCCCATAAAACTGGTATTCCAACTATGCGTACTATGATCCTAGAATTTGACCAGGATCCAGGGTGCAAGTATTTAGATATGCAGTATATGTTGGGAGATAATATATTGGTAGCACCTGTATTTGAGCCAGATGGAAGTGTGGATTACTATCTGCCAAAAGGTACCTGGACTCATTTATTATCTGGAGAAGTAAGGACAGGTGGCAGTTGGGAACATGACACATACGATTATTTTTCACTACCTTTATATGTAAGAGAAAATACTTTATTGCCAATGGGAGCTGTATCCAATAGACCTGATTATGATTATGAGGAAGATGTACAATTACAGTTATATGCTTTACAAGATGACCAGGAGGCTACATGTGAAATTACGGATCTTCAAGGTAATATTACTTTAGAGGCATGGGCAAGGCGAAAAGGAAATCAGATTACATTTAAGTGTTCTCATCTTGCAAAAGGAATGACTTTCTTACTAAGAAATATTTTATCCGTATCATCTGTTGATGGTGGTGAAGGAGTAAATACAAAGGAAGGAATCTTAATCACACCTAAGCAAGAGGAGGTTATTATTACACTATGATGATAAAGGGATTAAGGAGGCGAAAATGGAAAATACACGCCTATTGCAAAAAGCAGAGTGCGTCATAGAAGGATCCTTTTGGAATCGATATATAGAAATAGTAAGAGACAAAGTCATTCCCTATCAATGGGACATTTTAAATGATAGAATCGAAGGGACAGAACCAAGTCATGCTATTGAGAACTTCAAAATAGCAGCCAAAGAAAAAGAAGGTAACTTTTACGGAGAGATCTTTCAGGATAGTGATTTATATAAGTGGTTAGAAGCAGTGGGAAATATATTGATGCTCCAAAGAGATGAAGAGCTAGAAAAATATGCTGATGAAGTTATTGAACTCATTGGAAGAGCACAAGAGCCAGATGGATACTTAAACACTTACTTTACCATCGAAGAGCCAGATAAAAAATGGACAA
>DVLR01000331.1 GCA_018715425.1 Candidatus Merdenecus merdavium | reverse complement strand
TCATTACCAGGGATAACATAATCTAATTCTTCTGGATCACAGTTTGTATCAGCGATACCGATTAGTGGAATTCCTAGAGTATGAGCCTCTTGTACACAGATTCTTTCTTTTTTAGGATCAACGATAAAAATTGCATCTGGAATTTTCTTCATATCTTTAATTCCACCAAGATTTTTAGTAAGCTTATCCATTTCCTTCTTTAAAGCTGTAACCTCTTTTTTAGGAAGAACATCGAATGTTCCATCTTCCTGCATAGCTTCGATTTCTTTTAATCTGTTTATTCTGCTTTTAATTGTTTTGAAGTTGGTAAGCATTCCACCTAACCATCTTTCATTTACATAAAACATTCCACAACGTTCTGCTTCTGCTTTGATGGCATCCTGTGCTTGTTTTTTAGTACCAACAAAAAGAATAGTACCGCCTTCGCTAGCAATGTCAGATACTGCTTGGTAAGCTTCATCTACTTTACCTACAGATTTTTGAAGGTCAATGATATAAATACCATTTCTTTCTGTGTAGATGTATTCTGCCATTTTAGGGTTCCATCTTCTTGTTTGATGTCCGAAATGAACACCAGCTTCAAGTAATTGTTTCATTGAAATAACACTCATGTTTTTTTCTCCTTTTTGGTTAAATATCTTCCATATGCATCTCCTCTACCAAGGACCACAAACGTGGCACCGACTTTGGTCTATCCGCATATGTGCTTCTTTTTTGCTCTAAAAGTATATCATACCAAGCCGTCTATTGCAAGGCTTTTATCAGTAAAACCAGGAAATGTGTATACATTCCTGGTTTTACTTGGTTTTTAAACCCTTATTTCGTATAGTTCTTTCATCTTATGCTATTATAGTAACTGTAAAAAATCCATTGCAGCTTCTTTTATATTTTCTATATCACATTCTGAAGGGTTAAATACACAACGCACTCCTTCACCAAATACATTATATTTAATTCCATTTAAACGGTCTACCAAAAGCTTACAAGCCTCTCCGCTCCATCCGTAGGATCCAAATACCAAAGCTGGTTTATTCTTCACACTTATAACTTCTGTCATAGCGATCAGATCCCATATTGGTCTTAAAGCATCTCTATTGATCGTTGGTGAACCAAATAATACTGCATCTGCTTCATTCATCTCTTTTGCCATTTCTTCCATTGGATGTTCCAACATATCGTAGCATTTTACATGAATCCCAGCTTGTTCGAAAGTATCTTTAAATAATTTAGCCATCTTTCTTGTATAACCATAAGCAGATACATAAAAGATAGCAACTTTCTTATCTACATGCTCTTTTTGTTCTACAGACCACTCTCGATATTTTTCCTTCACGTAAGGAATCATCTCTTCTAATACAGGTCCATGACTTGTAGCAATGAATTCAATATCAAGATCTTCAATTTTATCCATACCAGAGTTTACGAATTTCTTAAATGGAGAAAAGATACAGTCATAATAATTTTTAAGCTCTTTATAGTACATATCCTTAGCTTTTATATGGCGATCAAGAACCATGGGTTCACAAAAATGACATCCAAAGAAATCGCAGGTAAATAATGTTTTATCAGCCTCTAAGTACGTAAACATAGAATCTGGCCAATGTAGGTTTGGAGCTACAATAAACTCTAAAACAACTCCGTTTCCTAAATCTAAGCGATCCCCTTGTTTTACAATTTTAGAATGAAAATCTATATTCATAATGGAACTTAAGTTTTTAATGGCTGCGCTTGTTCCATAAACCAAAATATCTGGATTTAATTCGATTAGTTTCTTTAAACTGCCTGAATGATCTGGCTCTGTGTGATTTAAAATTACATATTTTATTTTTTTTATAGATACTTCTTCCTCAATTAATTCCAAAAACTCAGGTATAAAATCCTCATGAACGGTTTCAATAATTGCATATTCTTTACCTTTGATTAAATAACTGTTATAGCTAGTACCATATTCTGTCCTCATGATAATATCAAAAGTCCTCATAGCTGGATTTTGTACACCAATAAAATTTACATGATTTGTTAATTTCAAATTTATCACCTTCCTATTTTGTCTATTTCTTATTATAATGATATTCATCGAAAAGAATGGATGTTAAATATATCTTTCCTCATTTTAGCATAGATACATGTTATTCTCAAATTATTTTTTATCATTAATATTATCAACAACACTTTATTAAGATTTAACAATTCCATCGCATCTTTGTTATTTCTTCTCTTCGTATGATTCACAGTTTTCATCAAGATATTCTTTTAAATCCCAGATGGAAGCCACAATTTGATCAGCTCCCGCATCTTCTAGCTCTTCTCTTGTTCCAAAGCCAACCAATACTCCAATACTATCTAGCTCAGTCTCTTTAGCTCCTATTATATCAAATTTACGATCTCCAATCATTACAATCTCGCTTTTATCTTGAATGTTCCATTGGGAAAGGGCGGCTTCTATGACTTCTGTTTTTCCACTTCTTTCTTCATCTAAACTTCCTGCGATCACATCGAAATATTGATCCAGCTTTATATCTTCTAAAATAAGTTTTACATATAGCTCATTTTTAGATGAGGCAACTCCCAAGCGAACCTTTCTTTCTTTTAACATCTTTAGCAACTCTTCTATGCCATCGTATACTTGATGTTCGTACATTCCTTTTACACTAAATCGCTCTCTATAATATTCTACAGCCAAATCCGCCTTTTCCTCATCGAATCCATAGTATTCCATGAAACTCCACTTTAAAGGTGGTCCTATAAATGGATATAAATCTTTTCTATCGGTTACTTCTATGTTAAATTTTTCAAGAGCATACTGTGTACATTTTGTAATTCCTTCAGCTGAATCAATCAAGGTACCATCTAAATCAAATAATACAGTATTATACATGACTCTCTCCCTTCTATGTTTTTTCTAATGCCATTATAGCACAGGTTCCTAGGACAGACAATTTAACCAAGTTTCTTTTTCGATTTCATGAATCGACAAAGAGCCCCTGCTCCTCCTAAAATCATAAGCGTAATAAGAAAGAGAACAAAATTGTTTTTTTGCTTTTGCTCATTTAAGTCGTTTTGATCTTTTCCGTTTTGATCTTTTCCGCTTTGATCTTTTCCGCTTTGATCCAAACGGATCTTCTCTCCTGCCTCTGTAGTTTTCATCCTATATGTAAATTGTTGTGTTTCTTCTATCTCATTTCCCGCTAAATCCTTTGCTTTCACAATAATTTCGTAATCTCCCACTTCCTCTAAATGAAGTGTTGTTTCATGGGTTTTTTCTTCTAATAAATAGGTTTCACCATTGATTAAAATTTCTTCAAACCAATCATATTCATCTAAAAGTATTATGTTACATCTTTCATTTTCTAAAAATCCTTCTTCCGTAATATCAAGAAATAATATTACAGGTTTCGTATGATCGATGATAAATCTTGCAGATGCGGTTCCCTCATGTCCTACTTCATCATAAACGGTTACTTTAAGAATATGAGGCCCTTCTTCCACCACTTCTTTTTTCACATCAAAGGGCAGACCATCTAATGTAATTTCATAGTTTGAAAAGGTAAGATCTTCAATCAGGTCTTGCATTTTATACATAAATAGAAAGGATTGAAGATAGGCTCCCTCTAATTCATCTATATAATGAATGACAGGATCTTGTGTATCTATGGTTATTTGTCTTTTGATAAAGCTTTCATTTCCACATTGATCTTTAGCCTTAATTTCCAAGGTATAAACACCATCTTCCTTTAACTCTTCTTCCATAACATGTTTCTTTTCCTTTTGTTGAAATTCCTTACTTGGTAAAATCGTGGTAACCTTATGAAGATCTCTTCTTTTTATCTCATACTCAATCTTGGGAAGATCATCTTGTTGATCTTCAATATGAATAGAAAGCGCCAATGGGCGGCTACTGATTTGATGATTCTTTCCACCAGTTACGGTAATTTTAGGTGCTGTTTTGTCAATCATAACATTGGAGCAAGTAAAGATGCTTTTATTCCCTGCTTTATCTTCTGCACGGATATTGATTTGATAGATACCTTCTTCCTTTAAGATAAGTTGATATCCATCTTGATCCTTAAGAATGACTTCTTTTTGACTTAGAGTTTTGTCACCTAAGGTTCTTTCAACTATTGCAGTGACTCCTTCTTCCTTTAAGTTATTCTCATCTACCTGTATACTCAAAGTTAAATCTTGCTGATAATGACCACCCTCTTCAACACCACTCACACTTAAAACTGGTAAGGTTTTATCTATTTTAACCTCAATGGATTCTTCTGATATATTTCCTGCATAATCCACAGCTTTTATGTTTATTTTCTCTCCATTGCTTTTCACATGATCCTTCTTACATACAATAGAAAAAGAAGTATCGTACATACTTGATTCATCCATCTCTACCTCATGAAACACACCACCATAAGTATAGAAAATCCCACGTATTCCCGATAAAGAATCTTTTACAGCTATGTTTAAACTTACATCTTCATTTTGCCAACGATTCAGATCCACATCTGACTGAATCTGAATGGTTGGTGGTATATCTTCTAAAGTAAGAGATATCATCTCACCTTCTTCTATGGTCCCCCCTTGATAAGTACTATTTCCTGCTTTATCTACTGCATAAACATAAAGATCCCCTTGAAACTGAGGTGATAGATAGAAGGATTCGCCTATTAGAAAAGGGATCTCTTCTATTTTTTGTCCTTTTGGAACTAATTTATATTGAAAATGAGATATGCCAGAACCAGCATCCTCTGATGCGAAATGCACGTTGATGGTATGATTGGTGATAAACCACTTCTTTACTATCTTTGAATCGATGGAAATCTTAGGTGTGAGAGGTTTTGTTGTATCTACTTTTATTTCTTCTATGGTACTGATTTTCGATCTGTATCCCACTTCATCTTCTGAAACTGCTGTCACTTTACATATTCCATCTCTTTCTAGAAACAGTTCATCTTCCCCTTCTCCTTTTAAATAAAAGGTTCGTGTAGAGGAATCTTGATAGACAATTTCGACTTTTGTTTTGATACTACTCCCATTGGTTTTTGATCTTTTTACTAGAATCGATGGGAATATAGGATACCAATCATGCTCTCCAGTAGCCTTTTGGGGATTCAGTGTAAGTACAGGCATCATAGGTATTTCCTTATCTATTTTTACATATCTAAATATAGAATTGCTAGCCAATCCTGTTTTTAAAGAAACTGCCTGAAACTCATACCACATTGCCAAGGTATCCCCCTCCTTACAGGTAATCAGAAAATCTGATGGATCTTCAATGGTTCTCCATTCCCCTTCTGCTGTTTTCACCTTATATTCAATCTCAGTCTGTACTTCAGTATTGGTATGAAAGAATTTTATTTGAATATCCCAAGGAGTCCAAGGCGATTCCTCTTCTAAATTTGGATATTCCTCCTCTAGGATGTTCTCTTGAGGATCAAAGCTAGTAAAGGCCTGAATTTCCAAAACAGGTCGAGCCATTTCTATATATAATACTTGTTCTTTCGATTGGATCTCATTCCCTTCTGTATCTAAGACTGAGACCGTAAGAATATACCTACAGTCTGGATTGCTTTCTAAGGTTTGGGGAAGAATAGAAAAAGAAAAATGATCCGTACCAGGTGATATATCTTCATACATGGTTCCTAGATTTATAGGATTTCCATGTTCATCTATCCCTGCATATCCATTTACTTGGATGGTAACCCGTTTTAGTTCATAGGTTCCTAATTTCACTGTAACGTTTCCTTCTATTGCAGAGGTATACCATTCATAACCTGGAACTCGATCCCCTGA
>DVLR01000330.1 GCA_018715425.1 Candidatus Merdenecus merdavium | reverse complement strand
TCGTATCAGGCTCAGCTCGTAGCAAGGAAACCTTAGAATGGCTTTCCAATGATATCTTTGGTAAAATCGTGCAGCTCAAGAAAGGTGTAACCATTGATAGAGATAAAACCAGCATTAATTTGAATGAGAACATGGATAACCTAGTCCCTGCATCCAAAATCAGTGACATGGCCACAGGTTGGGTTTGTGGTCAGACAGCACGTGATTTCGTAAAAACCAAGACTGGATTGAGAGATAACATGAATATCCAAGAATCCGAAGAGTTCAAGACTAGTAAGTTCTTCTGCAAAACCGATTTTGACATGGTTGAAATTAAGAAAGAGGAGCAGGATTATGCTAATTACCCACTCCCCAAGTTCTATGTGTTTAAATCAAAAGAGGAGAAAGAACGCATTCTTTACAAAAACTTCATTGTGGTTGGTCAAGAGGTGAAATCAATGATTGCAGATGTTCAAGCGAAAAAGAAGGCAATATAAGGCTAAATAATAGAAATTCATTACGCTATAATATACAAAATAAATAGCATAACCATGAAGAAAATGCATCAGAGGGTCTATTTGTCGATATTTTAACTTAGTTTTGCAAGATGCTACTTGGTATAATTCTAGGGGCAAATGAAAACCCCTTCTTGTTTTTGTCAAGATGAGAATATAATTTAAACGTACTTAGAAATCAGTAGACTCGAATAAATGGGAGGTTGGAGATATAAAAAGAGAAGTCAGATGCCTACTTATCGCAAAAGAGATAAAGCAGGTATTTCAGACCATTTCGTTCCTACTATAAATCAAAAACGAAAGATAGAGAATAAAAAAACAAATAATATGGAAACACTTCTTGATTATTATTCTGCAGTTGACCAATCTGGTTTTAATGGAATAACAGATGATGATGTTATTAGCCTTCTTCCTCAGTGTGATTCTGAGCATCCTGACTTTGCTTTTGGTGCTCGTGAATGGATGGCTTTTAAAATACGAAAATCATTTGATTATAAAGACGACTCTGATAAAGGAACGATTTATGGGTTATCTTGGATGACCGCCGGTAAAAGAACTAATGAAGCAGGTGAAGAGATAGATTTCTATTTGCCTGATGTGAGAGAGTTGAAACAGGACGATTTCGAATATTACGAAAATCGCTATAAAGTCTCTTCCAGCCTCTTCCCTAAAATAGAATATGGACTGTTAGTGTATTTTGGACAAGCAACACCTTTTTCTAAGAGAAATGATTTTAAGTCTGAATTAGGACTTAAAGTGACAGAATTGGCTAATATTTATTGGGGAAAGTCCTTAGAAGGAGGAGAGCATAACCACAACTTTCAACATTATTTTAGGTATCTTACATTGGCGTTCAATATTTTTCAAAGAGCCAGATTAACTGCAGAGCTCGACACGCTATGTTCAGAGGTAATACATAAGCATGCAAACTGGAATATACATAGGGGCGATTCACTCAGAGGTGTTTTGGATTTATCAAATTTAATGACAGAAAACTATTCATTGTTTAGAAGCAAGATTGATTTCAATGATATCGTTGCAAAAAATCTAGGTGCGGCCAATGAATTACAAAAAACATATACATGGGGAGCTATTTATATTGTAGATCAATGTATTTCCATAAGAAATAAACAAAATGTTGATTGTAAGGACTTAATTCATTATAAGGCTGAGCTATTTGAAAAAATGGCGGGAGAAAGAACCGAAAAGCTTGTATGTCTCACATTTATCGAAAGTGCCCTGCGACTTTATAAAATAGCAAAAGATTCGGTTAAAGTAGCAGAAATGGAAACTGCTTACATGGCGACACGAAGTCAGATTACACTAAATACAGAGTTTACTGAATTTCCACCCGAATATGTTAAGGAAGTTACAAATATGATAAACGAAATTATAAAGACGTCAGACGAGAGTGGCATCCTTTCTGAACTTATGGATACAAGATGGTTTAAAACCACAGAACAAATAGAGTCTCAGGCTGAAATCACACGCAATGGAAGTATAATACAATTAATCGCTACCACAGTAATAAAAGACAAATTTGGCAATACGGTTGATAAATATATTACAGATGAGGAAATTAAGGAGATGTTTTTCTGGCAAGAATATGGATTTTCATATCAACCTCAAATCCGCAGCTAATTTATAACTGATTCAAATAGCGATTTAATTCACCTAATAGTTCCTACTCGTAGCTTTTCCCCCTGCTTTTCTCCTTGATTTCAGGTTATAGGGCATAGCTTCCCCTTTCCCCAGTTAGCTGAAGGCATAAGTAATCCCACGAAAAGTTGTTTTTACGGACTCCAAAGCAACTTGTATGGTTTGTCGGAATAAATATTGAGTACCCATTGTCTGCCTGTCTTTACCCATTTCGCAGGAACTGTAATGAATCGAAAGATAAATCGTTTGACTCGGCTTACCGGTTCAAGATCTTCAAACACGGCTGCAACCTTCTCAATAAGGTAAGCATAAAAGTTTTTAGCCATGGCTGTAAGTAGCAGGAATACTGTATTCTCTTTGAGGAATGAACAGGGAAGATGACTCCACCCGAAATCGTTATTCATCATGTCGAATGTTCTTTCACAGGCTCCACGAGCATTGTAGAAGAGTACAATGTCTTTTTCAGAACTTTCATGGTCATTGGTTAAGATGCACCGATAGGTGTATTCACCATCAAATAGGTCCAATTGGTTGTCCTTACGCTTTTGCCTTTGAATAACAAGTCGGTAGTTTTCTTCTTGCAAAAAGGAAGTAAAAGGTATGGAGGTCACTTCATAATTCTCGAAGTTGATTTCTTCTTTTTTCCAATCTGTGATTTTCGTCATTTCTTCATACAGAGACTGACATTTGCCGGCTCGTATGTAGAACTTGTTGCAGTAGCCATGTGTCATACGGATAATCTCTTCCGAATAAGAACCACAGTCCATCCGGCAACGGTCTATGAATATTCCCCTATCGGCCAAACGACGAAAAGTCCGTTGGAGCGTATCCGCTTGACGAAAACGGACATTTGCGTTTGCGGCCCGATTTTCCACACCAACAATGTTACCACCAATAGTTGCCGTGCCGGGGAAATAACCACGTTTTTTCTTGTAAGAATACTGAGTGTCATACTTTTCTGTGGGAATAAGCTGGTGGTCGAAGTCCAAGTTATAAAGCGTGTTTGGCTTGAGTTGTTCTGTTTGAAGGAGCATATCGAGCATCGAACTATTAAGCTGTTCCGCCTTATTGAAAGCATAGCTTGCTCCTTTTTGGGAAGTATAATGGATATCCAATTCTGCGAGTTCTTTTATGCCTCTCAATAAAGTATCCGGACTGGGGATTTCAGTATCCGGGCGTAATTCAAGATGTTTGCCAAGGTGTTTGCCGATATCTTCGATGTGGTCACCGCCGCAATAGTAGATCCAAAATAGGCTCGAAATAATTTCGCTATATTGGTAACCGGCGTAGGAAGAACGTAATCCTAAAGATTTATCGATCACGGAATTCAGTCCTAAACGAGAAAATTCATCCATTGCGTAAAATATACCCCCAAAAGGAGTGATATTATCTGATTTTATGGCTATTTTTGTTGTCATATGCACAAGTACCTTTATGGTTTGTTTGGTAGCACTAATTTAGGTGAATCTTGTGACATAACCAAACCTTGAGGATGTTATTCATCCTCAAGTGTTTGGATTCTCTGAAAATAATATGACTGCGGATTTAAGGATCAAATCGGCATACAAAACCTTCATCAGTTTATTATAGAAGCCTATAAAGCAGGAAAATTTACATACAATACTATAATGGGTTGTTTGGAAGGAACGTGGTATATCGAACCTGTTACCCGTACTTATTATGGAAATACTGTTGATGTCAAAGTTTTGGATGTGCTATCTCCAGGCTTAAAACTATGTTTTAATGAATTTGAAACATCCATGAAGGATTTGGATAACTACCATTTTGATTATATTGCTGTTGCCGATACATTAACTCTCAAAATTGAGTCCATTTTACGTTTGTATTGCGAAAGGATTGGAATAGTCACAATGAAGCCCCGTGAAAAAGCTGGCGTCCCATTAGTGATGGAAAAGCTATTGGATGATCTGTTGAGTGATTTGAAAGATACACCAGAAAGACCAACAGGTTTTAAGGAAGAAGATAGATTACTGCTGAAATATGTATTGACTTTGAAAGGACATAATCTAAGAAACAGAGGAGACTGTAATTTGAACTCTGTCCAAAAAACAATTTACTTTGTATTATGGATAGAAACAGTCAAGAGTACCAGTTAATGCGCGAAAAGGCATTAGCACAACTTC
>DVLR01000033.1 GCA_018715425.1 Candidatus Merdenecus merdavium | reverse complement strand
AAAAGAATTCCTAATAAAATAATAAAAAATGCATGTACAAATAAAGATGATATTATCTTTACAATAGGCAGTACTTTTATATCAAACAATACTTTTTTAACCAGATAACTGTATTCCATAAACTATTTGCTGACAGAGTCACTGCTTCCGAAAAAAAGAACCATGGTATTAACCCTGAAGCTAACCAGAGAACAAAGGGATACTGTTCACCTCTCATGGATTCTACATCTCCATTACCAAGTGCTACCTGGAATACAAACCAATATAGTAAAATCGTGATCAAAGGCTGAATAAATGCCCATACAATGCCCAAATAAGAACCCGCGTATTTTGTTTTAAAGTCATTTTTAGCTAAATAGAACACTAACTTTCTGTTCTTAAATATATCTTTAAAAATATGCATATTACCTCCATCTACTCTGTCGCGATCTTCTCGTTTATTTAAGTTCCTTAAAAGATCCCCATTTTTGGTCTTTTTCAGAGATAATTAATTTCATATCTTCCGGAATCGGCCAATCAATTCCTACTGTAGGATCATTCCAAATCAACCCACCCTCATCATTTGGATGATAGTAATCGGAACATTTGTATGCAAACTCTGCAGTATCAGAAAGTACTACAAAACCGTGTGCAAACCCTTTTGGAATGAGAAATTGCTTTTTATTTTCTGCCGATAAAGTAACACCAAACCATTGTCCATAAGTTTTTGATCCATCTCTTAGGTCCACTGCTACATCAAATACTTCTCCACTTACCACTCTAACAATTTTATCCTGTGGATAGTTGATTTGAAAATGCAAACCTCTTAATACTCCTCTTGTAGAAGACGACTGGTTGTCCTGAACAAATTCCATATCTATTCCAGCAGCCTTATAATCTTCATAGTTATATGTTTCCATAAAATATCCACGTTCATCTCCAAATACTTTTGGAGTAATAATTTTAAGCCCATCTATATGGCAAGTTTCTACTGTTATTTGACCCATTTTTATGATCCTCTCTTTTCGTTCTCGGTACGTATCTTATAGTCCATTAGATACATCCATTAAATATTGACCGTATTCTGTCTTTAAAAGTGGTTGTGCTAATTCTACTAACTGCTCTTTTGTAATAAATCCTCGACGATATGCAATTTCTTCAATACAAGAAATGTACATCCCTTGTCTTTTTTGAAACGCTGCTACAAAGTCTGCTGCATCTAGTAAAGAGTCTTGATTTCCTGTGTCTAACCAAGCAAATCCTCTTCCTAGGGTTTCTACTCTTAATGTACCTCTATTTAAATATTCATTATTTACACTAGTAATTTCAATCTCACCACGGGCAGAAGGTTTTACCTTTTTAGCAATTTCAACGACATCATTGTCATAAAAATATAGGCCTGGTACTGCATAGTTTGATTTTGGATTTTCTGGTTTCTCTTCAATGGATAAAGCTTTTCCTTCCTCATCAAATTCAACGACACCGTATTCTCTAGGATCCCTTACGTAATATCCAAAAATAGTTGCTCCGCTTTTGCGCTCTGCTACCTCTCTTAATATTTTTGAAAAGCTTTGTCCATAAAAAATATTATCGCCAAGAACTAAAGCAACGCTATCTTTTCCAATAAACTCTTCTCCAATAATAAATGCATCAGCTAATCCTCTTGGCTGGTCTTGTACTGCATAGGACATAGTAAGACCTAGCTGTTCTCCAGTTCCTAATAATTCTTTAAATACTGGCAAGTCTCTAGGTGTAGAGATAATTAAAATGTCTTTAATCCCTGCTAACATTAAGATAGATAAGGGATAATAGATCATAGGCTTATCATATACTGGAAGAATCTGTTTTGACACCGCCTTTGTTAATGGATATAATCTGGTTCCTGAACCACCTGCTAAAATAATTCCTTTCATCGTTACCTCCTGTCATTTACCAAAAAACAAAACTAACAGTATCTTCTAGGATAGACCTATTCGGATACTGCTGTTATTAATAATAATAGTTATTTATACATCTCCTCATAATAAGCTTGATAATCTCCACTTGTTACCCGCTTCATCCAGTCTTCATTTTCAAAAAACCATTTGATGGTTTTTTTAATACCTTCTTCAAACATAGTCTCTGGATACCATCCCACCTCTGCTTTAATTTTATCAGGTGCAATAGCATATCTTACATCATGACCTTTTCTATCTTCTACGTAGGTAATGAGATCTCTGCTGATATGAGCACGTCTTGGATCATTTTCTGGCAGCATTTCTAATAGTGTATCTAAAATAATATGAATAATCTCAATATTTTGTTTCTCGTTATGTCCACCTATATTATAAGTCTCGCCAAGTCTACCATTTTCATGTACCATATCGATACCTTTAGCATGATCATCTACATATAACCAGTCTCTTACGTTTTTACCGTCTCCATATACTGGTAGACTCTTACCCTGTAATGCATTGTTGATTACAAGTGGAATTAGTTTTTCTGGGAATTGATATGGCCCATAGTTGTTACTGCAATTTGTTATATTTGCAGGGAATTTATAAGTATCGATATAAGCTCTTACTAACATGTCTGAGGAAGCTTTACTTGCAGAATAAGGGCTATGTGGATCATATGGGGTTGTCTCATAAAAATATGAACCGTCGTCTTCTAAGCTACCATACACTTCATCTGTAGATACATGAAGAAATTTTTTGCCTTCCTTAAATGTACCATCTTCTAACATCCATGCATTTTTTGCACAGTTTAACATTACGAATGTACCAAGTACATTGGTTCTTACAAATGCCTCTGGGTCTTTAATACTCCTATCTACATGACTCTCAGCTGCAAAATGTACCACTCTGTCAATATCATTTTCTTCAAAGATCTTTGCAATGGCATCTTTATCACATACATCAGCCTTAATAAAAGTATAGTTATCTCTCTTTTCTACATCTTTTAAATTCTCTAAATTTCCTGCATAAGTTAAAACATCCACGTTTATAATACGAATTTCATTGTTGTATTTTCTAAACATATAGTGAATATAATTAGATCCTATAAAACCAGCACCGCCAGTAACTAGGTATGTTCGCATTTTAACATCCTCCATATCAAATAATTTGTCATTTACTCTTTTACATTATAATCTTTTACATTATATCATCATCATTAGGCATATTCAAGATACACCCTGGTTAAATAAACCTTGCATCTTTCTTACTTTCTTAAATATATTTAACATCGATTACACAAGATTCGCCATATACTCCTTTGCAGCCTCTTTCCAATGTTTTAATTTATAATCACTGGTTAGGGTAAGCATATAATTATCTAGTACAGAGTAGGCTGGTCTAACGGCTGGTGTTGGATACTCGGCCGTTGTAATTGCCTCTACCTTCGTATCTTTACCTGCTAAAGTGAAAACTTCTTTTGCAAAGTCAGCCCAACTACACATTCCTTCGCATGTTCCATGGAATAAACCATAGTTATCTGTAGGTAAGAGATGAACAATCATCTTAGCTAGTTCACTTGCTGTAGTAGGCGTTCCAAACTGATCTCCAACAACTCTAACCGTATCCTTGGTCTCGGATAAACGTAACATCGTTTTTGCAAAATTATTACCATCTCCATATAACCACGCGGTACGAATGGTGAAATAGTCTTTTCCAAACTGTTCTACAAAACGCTCTCCTTCATACTTTGTTTTACCATATGCACCTTGAGGATTCGGTCTATCAAATTCCGTATATGGCTTGTCTCCGTCTCCCGCAAAAACATAGTCTGTAGATACTTGAACTAGTTTTGCACCTACTTCTCTAGCTGCAATAGCTAAGTTTCTAGGCCCTATGGCGTTGATTTTATAGGCATTGTCTAAATCTGTTTCACAAGCATCTACACCAGTATGAGCTGCACAGTTGATGATGGCAGAAGGCTTAACCTCCTTTATCATATTCATGACTTTGTCAATACTAGTAATATCTAGTTCTGCAACATCTGTATTGACAAGTTCTACGTTGGTATTGCCTGCATATTCTTTATTAATGGCTCTTCCTAGCTGTCCATGACAACCTGTTACTAAAATTTTCATTGTTACTCCTTCCTGGAATTATTAAAAATTCCAAACAATCAATCTTATTTTTATAGATGTTTTATGGTAAACAATTCTTTTTTCTTCCTTCCAACTATGTTTATGCAATACTAAAAATTAAGCACATCATATACAGCATTTGCAAGAAACTCATAGAAAACATAATGGGTTTTATCAAGGATTTTTTTGAAACTACTGTTGAATTCCGGCATAATAGTAGCAATAAGAATGCGATGGGGATAAAGTAGCGCCCCTGGACTCCTTCAATAGTAGTATAGCTCATCGGTGTCCAAAAGTATAACATAGAAAACAAAACCAAAAAAATACTTCCTAAAGACATCATGAGAATATATAATTTATGAGGAATTGTGATCAACTGCTCCTCTTTTTCTTCCCGGATGGTGGAAACACCAAGTAATACTAGAAAGAAATAAGTGAATATTGATGGTACGCTTATATTTAAGTAACTTAATGACTCTCCCACAAAGGTTTTAATATAAAACTCTGATTGATA
>DVLR01000032.1 GCA_018715425.1 Candidatus Merdenecus merdavium | reverse complement strand
CATGCGGGAAACCTTGTTAAGGCAATTGCAGGTATTGTCGGCGGCGGCGGTGGTGGTCGTCCCAACATGGCACAGGCAGGTGGAAAGAATCCCGCAGGCATAAAAGAAGCGTTGGAAAAAGTGTCAGAAGTACTAGAAGGACAACTTTCTTAACTTTTTTTCAATAAAGAGTTGACGTTTAGAGAAAATATGATATAATAATTTGTAGTGCAACAAAAATACCCGAACAGTCGTATGATGCACAATACAAGGCTGGAGGGGAGGTTAGGTGTGAGACTATGTCAAATGTAATCGTAAAAGATAATGAGACTTTAGATAGCGCTTTACGTCGATTTAAAAGAAATTGTGCTAAAGCTGGTATCCAGCAGGAGATTCGTAAAAGAGAACATTACGAAAAACCAAGCGTAAGACGTAAGAAAAAATCTGAAGCTGCTCGAAAACGTAAATATAATTAATTTGTGCAGACTAAAATCCTTGGCTTATTGAGCCAAGGATTTTTAAATATGAAGGAGAAAGAGCTTGAAAAAGATATTAAAACCATTATTTAACAGATTGTTTTTTGTGGCATTCGCCATTCTCGTTCAATTATTATGGGTTTTTGTTTTCGTATATAAATTAAGTAGTTACTCTATTTATATGACATGGGCTATAAATATTATCAGTTTTTTATGCGTTTTATGGTTAGTGAACAATCGAATCAACCCCTCTTATAAATTAGCATGGACCATTTTAATACTAGTGGTTCCTATTTTTGGAGCCACTCTTTATTTTATTTTTGGTAAATCACGTGTTGCAAAGAAGATGGATCAAAAATTTCAAAAAGTCTTTGAAAAATATGAACACGATATGGTACAAGATCCAGATGTTTTTCAAGAACTATCTTCCATAGACCTTCATATATCCAATCAATCAGAGTATATGGATAATAAAGCACAGTGTCCTGTATATAAACGAACAACAACAGAGTATTTTGCTACTGGTGAAGCTCTCTACAACGTTATGGTAAAAGAGCTTAAAAAAGCAAAACACTTTATTTTTATGGAGTATTTTATTATCGATCAAGGTGTGATGTGGAATAGTGTATTAGAGATTCTAGAAGAAAAAGTAAAAGAAGGTGTAGACGTACGTCTGATCTATGATGATATGGGATGTGTGACTACCTTACCAGCCAAATTTTACAAAGTGCTACAAAGCAAAGGCATTAAATGTGCAGCTTTTAATCCTTTCCGTCCGGTTTTCTCTATGATTTTAAATAATAGAGATCATCGTAAAATTTGTGTTATTGATGGCCATACTAGCTTTACTGGTGGTATCAATATTGCTGATGAATACATTAATAAGAAGAAACGGTTTGGCTATTGGAAAGATACTGGGGTTATGCTAAAGGGAGAGGCGGTATGGAGTTTTACGACTATGTTTCTTCAAATGTGGGAAGTTACCACAGGAGTATCCAGTAACTTTTCTGATTATAAACCTCATATTTTCGATTTTGAATGCGATGATTTTGTAGACGATGGATTCGTCCAACCATACTGTGATACTCCATTAGATATTGAACCCGTGGGAGAAAATGTTTATTTAAATATGATTCATAAAGCTAGAAGATATATCTATATTTTCACTCCGTATTTAATCATTGACAATGAAATGATGACGGCATTATGTCTAGCTTCAGCCAATGGTGTTGATGTACGTATTGTAACACCTGGAATTCCAGATAAAAAAATAGTTTTTTTATTGACTCAATCCTATTATTCCCAGCTTGTGGATGCAGGAGTTAAAATATATGAATACAACCCAGGGTTTCTTCATGCAAAATCCTTTGTTTGTGATGATGAAGTAGCCATTGTTGGAACCATAAATTTAGACTACAGAAGCTTATATCTACATTTTGAATGTGGAGTATGGATGTATCAATCAAAAGCTGTTATGCAGGTAAAAGAAGACGTGTTACATTTATTAGAAGATTGTACTTTGATTACCAGTGAGTTTTGTAAAAACAGAAATATCATGATCCGTATGGTACAGAGTGTACTGCGGTTGTTTGCACCATTGCTTTAAAAAAAATCTAAGATCTTATGTAGTAGTCTTTTTACGAATCATTTTACTCTAGATCTGCATATTTTCCACTATTTCTTATTATATTGTAATAGAGAATAGAATAGGAGTGGAATCGATGAAAAGACTGCTTGCAATATGCATGGCCTTTGTACTTACATTTCTTAGCCTACCAAGTTACATAGTAGTAGCGGAAAATATCAACACTACAGAAAGGGAGACTACAGGAGAGGAAATAAAGAAAGAAGATGGGCAAGATCAGGAATCGTTATTAGACGGTGATCAACCAGTAACCAGTGCTGAAGCTGGAGTATCAGTATCAGTGGATGCACCATCGGCCATTTTGATGGAAGCATCAACAGGCCAAGTTATTTTCGAGAAGGAGGCAGATACACCTCTTAGACCAGCGAGCATTACGAAAATCATGACCTTAATTTTAATCTTTGATGCTCTAGAAAGTGGAAAAATAAAATTAACCGATGAAGTAGTA
>DVLR01000329.1 GCA_018715425.1 Candidatus Merdenecus merdavium | reverse complement strand
GCATTGAGAAATCGAGATTCTTAGTAAGATATGAAATTGTACTAAAATCCATACAAAAAAATCACCAAAGAAAAAATGTAAAGTTTTAGATAGAAAGTGAAAAGTTCACCAATATGAATGGATTTATGTAGATATGAAGAAATTATCTAAAAATTTGAAAAATTTTCAAAAATTGTATTCGTTATAATGAAATGCATGCGAAATAACGAACGTCGAAAAGAAAAAGTATCAGAAAAAACACGTGTAAAGCTGATAAATCAAGGCTTTTCTAAATTTACACGAAAAGGGATACATAAACCTCGTAAAATATGGCACATTGACTTGTATACAAAAATTTTGTATAATTACGTCATAGAATTTAATAATGAATACTAATAAGTATGCGTAATAAAATAAGAAGGAAGAGGTCGGAAAATGGTAACAATTATTAAAAATGGAAAGATAGTAACAAAAGATTCTGTTTTTAATTCAGATATTAAGATAGTGGACGGAAAAATATCTGAAATTTCACCTGATATTCAGTGCGATGACGCACAACTAGTAGATGCGGAAGGTAAATATGTTTTACCAGGAGCTATTGATTCTCATACTCATTTAGACTTAGATACTGGTATAACAAAAACAGCAGATGATTTTACCAGCGGATCAAAAGCTGCTCTTGTGGGAGGAACCACTACATTTATAGATTTTGCTACTCAAGATAAAGGTGCTACATTAGACGATGCTCTTTTAGTTTGGAATGAAAAGGCTGATCATAAAACATATTGTGATTATGGCTTTCATATGGCTATTACAGACTGGAATGAAAGAACAAAGGCTGATATGAAGAAAATGATCATAGCAGGCATTCCAACTTTTAAAATGTATATGGCATATAAAGGTTCCCTTCAAGTCGATGATGCAGTGATTTATGAAGCCCTAGAAGAAAGTGCTAAAATTGGAGCTTTAGTAGGATTTCACTGCGAAAATGGAGATTTGATTGATGCCAGAGTGAAGGAAAATATAAGTCAAGGTCATACTGGACCTTACTATCATGCTCAAACAAGACCTTCCAATGTAGAATCTGAGGCTGTTAATCGCCTGATGACCATATCAAATCTGGCTGGCGCTCCAGTCTGGGTGGTACACTTAAGTACGAAAGAAGGATTAAACTTTATTAGAGAAGCGAGAATTCGTGGGCAAGAAGTTGTGGCTGAAACCTGTCCACAATATTTAGTACTAGATGTTTCAAAATATGGAAATCCAACGGATACTAATTTTGATGCAGCTAAGTATGTGATGAGTCCTCCACTTAGAGATCTTGAAGATCAAGGAGCTTTATGGGAAGGGATTGCTCGTCATGAAATTGATTTTATTAGTACGGATCACTGCTCATTTAATATGAAAGGCCAAAAAGAGCTTGGAAGAGAAGATTATTCTAAGATTCCAAATGGAGGAGCGGGCATTGAAGATCGGGTACTTCTTCTCTATACTTACGGTGTATGTGAAGATAAAATATCCATCAGTGATATGGTGGCCCTTCTTTGCGAAAATCCAGCAAGAAAGATGGGATTGAATAACAAAGGAAGTATCGAAGTAGGAAAAGATGCAGATCTTGTTATCTTAGACCCAAATCATGAAGATGTATTCTCTGTTAAGACTCAGACTCAACATGTAGATTACAATGGCTATGAAGGTATGAGACGAAAGGGAAAGATCGAACAGGTCTTCCTAAGAGGAATTCAAGTAGTCTCAAATGGAAAAGTTGTGGGCGAGCCGAAAGGCAAATTCGTTCATAGAAGTTTTCAATAATTGCCTATTTATCCCTAATAGGGTTTAGATATATTAAGTTATAGAGTAAATAGGAAACAAAAAGTGAAAGGAGATTTATCATGGAAAAGAAAATAATTGCAACAACAAATGCACCAGGTGCTATAGGACCTTATTCACAAGGAATATCAACAGGAGAGTTAGTATTTACTTCAGGACAGTTACCAATCAATCCTGCAGACGGACAGATTGTTGCTGATGATATCAAGAAAGCAACTGCTCAGTCCCTTGAAAATGTAAAAGCAATCTTGGAAGAGGCTGGAACAGACTTAAGTAAAGTAATTAAAACTACAGTATTCTTAAAAGACTTAGCAGACTTTGCTCCTATGAACGAAGTATATGGAACTTATTTCACAGAGAATTGTCCAGCAAGATCTTGTTTCCAGGTGGCTAAACTACCTATGGATGCTTTAGTTGAAATAGAAGTTATCGCTGTAAAATAACATAGGCAGCAATGGGGCTGATCAAAAAGAGATGTACAAGGTTTATGGTTATAACCTTTGTATTCCTCTTTTTATCTGCTCAAAATCTTCTTCTGTGTCGATGTCCAACAAAGGTAATTTATCCTTTGTTTCACAAAACATGACTTTATCAGGATTGTTCCGGATGACATAACGACCACCTATATCTCCTTGGATCTCTAATAAAGAGTTTCTTAGGGATGCAGGAAAGATCACAGGATTGCCGTTTTTTTTCTCGTAGGATGGGATGATGATGGAATCTGGATGCAACTTATGAAGGTTCGCTAATTCAGAAATGAGTTCTTTAGTTATAAATGGTTGATCTCCTACAAAGAACATGTAAGAACTAGATTCCATGGCAGCATTGACTCCGATTTTAATGGATTCACTTTGTCCACGTTGTGGATTTGGATTTTCCAATACATAAAGTCCGTATTTTTGGGCTAAACTTTTGATGATAGGATCTCTAGCAATGACAAAGGCCTGATCAAAAGGATATTCATGGATCGCTTGCATCGTATATTCGACCAGCGGTTTTCCTTGGAAATCTAAAAGTAATTTATTTTTTTTCATCCGTCTACTAAAACCAGATGCCATTAAGATTGCAGTTAACATATGTGATGAAATCCTCCTTCTGTGAATGAAAACAATGGTCTCATAAAAAGATATGAATTGGGTTTATTGTACCATGAAATAATAAAAAATCAATGATTTTTATGAACAAGTCGTTGAGTTTATATAGCTTGATTAAGGAAATTAAAAGGAGAATAAAATGAAAGAACAAATTAAATGGCAGGTAAATAAATTGCCAAAGAGCACAAAACAAGAGCAGGAAGAATTGGTATCATTTTTATCAAAAGATGAAGCTGTAAAAGCAATTAACTTCCATAAGAGTATTCCAAACTATAAAGAAACACCTCTTACCTCTCTTGATCATTTAGCAAAAGATATCGGATTAGGTGGTATTTACTTAAAAGACGAATCTTATCGTTTTGGATTAAATGCATTTAAAGTATTAGGTGGATCTTTTGCAATGGCTAAATACTTAGCACAGCAATTAGGAAAAGATATCTCAGAATTACCATATGATAAAATGGTATCTGATGAAACTAGAAAAGAATTAGGTGAGATTACTTTCGTTACAGCTACAGATGGTAACCACGGACGTGGTGTAGCATGGACTGCAAATAGATTAAAACAAAAAGCTATTGTTTATATGCCAATGGGATCATCACAAACTCGTCTTGAAAACATTAAGGCAGAAGGAGCAGATGCAACAATCACAGATAAAAACTATGATGATTGTGTAAGAATGGCAGATGCATACGTAAAATCTCATGATCGTTCTGTAGTAGTACAAGATACTGCTTGGGAAGGATATGAAGAAATCCCAGCATGGATTATGCAAGGATATGAAACCATGGCATCTGAGGCACATGCTCAGTTAAAAGATTATGAAGTAGAAAAACCAACCCATGTATTTGTTCAGGCTGGTGTTGGATCTTTAGCAGGTGCAGTTCAAGGTTATTTTGCTGCATTATACGGAGAAGATGGACCAATCGTTACAGTTGTGGAATCTAACTTAGCAGCTTGTCTATATGATGGAGCTGTAGCTGGAGATGGTAAATGGAGAACTGTAGGTGGAGATATGCAAACATTAATGGCAGGTCTTGCTTGTGGAGAACCAAATATCACTGGTTGGGAAATTTTAAAGAACTTTTCAACAGCTTTCGTTTCTGCTCCTGACTGGGTTGCAGCAAACGGTATGAGAGTTTTAGCAGCACCAGTAGAAGGTGATAAGAGAATTACTTCAGGAGAATCAGGTGCAGTTACAACAGGTTTATTATATGAAATCATGACAAACCCAGAGTATGCACAGTTAAAAGCTGATCTACAGTTAGATGAAAACTCTAAAGTATTATTATTTAGTACTGAAGGAGATACAGACCCAGAAATCTACAGAGATGTAGTTTGGGAAGGAAGAAACAGCAAACTTTAAGAGTATGGTATGTTGTATTGAACATTTTTTATATAAGATAGCCCCTAACCATGGTTTAGGGGCAAAAAGAAAGAAAGCGAGGATATAATATGTTAAACGAACAAAGAAAAGAAGATTTAGTGTCATTGCTACAGAGCATGATTCAAAACAGAAGTTACTCTGGAGAAGAAGCAGGAGTAGTTGAAGCAATAAAAGCAGGATTCAAAAAACTAGGATTTGATGATTGTCACGTTGATAAATATGGTAACGTTATTGGTTGTATCAAAGGAAACAGACCAGGTAAGAAAATCTTATTTGATGGACATATTGATACAGTTCCAGTTCCAGATGCAACTAAGTGGTCACAAGATCCGTTTGCTGCAAATATTGTAGATGGTAAACTATACGGAAGAGGAACTTCTGATATGAAGGGACAGACAGCTGCTATGATTTCTGCAGTTGCTTATTTCGCAGAAGATACAAAAAAAGATTTTGCTGGTGAATTATATGTAGCAGGTGTTGTTCACGAAGAAATCTTCGAAGGTGTTGCAGCACGTGAAATCAGTAAATATGTGAAACCAGATTACGTTGTAATCGGTGAGTCTTCTGAATTAAACTTAAAGATTGGTCAAAGAGGACGTGGAGAAATCGTTGTAGAGAGCTTTGGTAAACCAGCTCACTCTGCAAATCCAGAAAAAGGTATCAACGCTGTTTATAAAATGGCAAAATTTATAGAGGCTATTCAAGATATCGAAACTCCAGTGCATCCAGTACTTGGAAAAGGTATCTTGGTATTAACGGATATTATTTCTTCACCTTATCCAGGAGCATCTGTAGTTCCTGAATACTGTAGAGCAACATTTGACAGACGTCTTCTAGTTGGAGAAACTCCTGAAACTGTATTAGCACCAATTCAGAAGTTTGCAGACGACTTAATGAAAGAAGATCCAGAAATGAAATTAAAAGTATCTCTTGCTAAAGCAACTGAAAAATGCTACACAGGTGCTGAAATCGAAGGCGAAAGATTCTTCCCAGGCTGGTTATATGAAAAGGACGATGAATTTGTTCAGGCAGCTTATAAAGGATTAAAACATGCTGGAATCGATC
>DVLR01000328.1 GCA_018715425.1 Candidatus Merdenecus merdavium | reverse complement strand
AGAAGATAATATTGAAGTGATTACCGGTGGAAGTTATTTCGAAAGAAATGGAAACCGTTATATCAAATACGATGAAATATATGATGATATGGATGGGGTAACTAAAAACCTGATAAAATTAAGTAAGGATCGTATAGAAGTCGTCAAAAGAGGCATTGTAAATGTACATATGGTTTTTGATACGAAACACCCTAATTCCACACATTATTATACGCCATACGGCGAAATGATCATGGGAATTAAAACGAAGTTTATAAAAGTGACGGAAGCTGAAAAGAACATCGATATTAACATCACCTATGATTTAGATATTAACTATGAATTTTTAGCCGCTT
Organism: Candidatus Merdenecus merdavium; assembly: GCA_018715425.1. GTDB lineage: Bacteria > Bacillota > Clostridia > Lachnospirales > Lachnospiraceae > Merdenecus > Merdenecus merdavium. The sequence continues at coordinate 14,578 of DVLR01000328.1, read as the reverse complement.
GTACCATTGATATCAATGTAAAAGCAAAAGAGATGGGAAATTTTAAATTATAGAAAACAGAAACGAAAGAAAGGGTAAAGACATGGAAGTAAGGAAGGCGATTATACCGGCTGCAGGCTTAGGAACAAGATTTTTACCAGCAACGAAAGCACAACCCAAAGAGATGCTAGCAATTGTAGATAAACCTACCATACAGTATATTATAGAAGAGGCTGTAGCATCAGGAATACAAGATATTATCATCGTAACAGGAAGAAACAAAAGATCAATTGAAGATCATTTTGATCGATCCATTGAATTGGAATTAGAATTAGAAAAGACACAAAAAACAGAGATGTTAAAGATGGTAAGAGAAATATCTGATATCGCCAACATACATTATATTAGGCAAAAGGAGCCTAGAGGTTTAGGACATGCTATTTTAACTGCTCGTCATTTTATTGGAGATGAGCCTTTCGCTGTCTTATTGGGAGATGATATCGTTGTATCTAAAGAACCATGTCTAAAACAGATGATTAAGGTATATAATGAATATAAGACAACGGTCCTTGGAGTACAAAAAGTAAAAGATGAGGATGTGAATAAGTACGGAATCGTAGATTGCCAATCCTTAGATCAAGATGTATATAAGGTAAAAGATTTAGTTGAAAAGCCTGCCAAGGATCAGGCACCTTCCAATGTAGCTATTCTAGGACGTTATATTATTTCTCCATCTATTTTTTCATATTTAGAAACACAAGAAGAAGGAACAGGTGGGGAGATTCAATTAACAGACGGACTAAAAAGAATGGCAATGGATGAAGCCATGTATGCTTATCAGTTTAAAGGTCATCGATACGATGTTGGTACAAAAACAGGCTTTATTCAAGCTAATATTGAATTTGCTCTTAGAAATCCAGAACTTCAAGGTGAGATGAGGGAATATCTTGACAAACTTCATTCTAATATGGAAGAGATGTTATCCTACGAATAAATGAAAAGGAAAAAGGTTCGAACTTGAGCAATTCTTCTCTCGTTCAAACCTTTTCTTCATTCATATCGATGCAAAAAGTAAAATGAAGTTTATTTCGTAATTTTACTTTTCATTCTTTTAAAGAAACCTTCTTTTTTCTTTGGAGTTTCTAATGAGCCGCGCAGACCTCTAATGCTGGTAATATAAATTCCACTGACCTCTGCTTTAACCTCTTTCTTTAAAGGAACTAAATCAAATATCTTTTCATCACAGATCAAAGTCATGATTTTAGGTCCAATCTTCGCTTTCACAATGGGAAGTTTAGAACCTCTTAAAAGCTTTGGTGTTTGATCAATTACGATCTGAGGAAGTCCTGCATCCTTAAGTTTCAACCGCTTTTTATCAATAACCAGCATAGAAACCAGTTGCTTGGATGCCTCTATCTGAGCTTGCTGTTCCTCTTGTTTCTTTTGAGCTTTTCTTCCGAAGAAGTATAGACCTGCTAATACGGCCACAGCAACGGCTAAAACGATTAGCAGAACAGTTAAGAATGGTGACATTGGCTTTTGCCCTCCTAAGTTCATTAATATCACGCAAACGCCTATGTATGACAAGGCTGCATAACTTGTATTTTAGCATTCTTTTTTAAAAAGCGCAATAACTTCTTTGTCTGGAAGTATTTCTTTATCCAGAAGTATTTCAAATTTCTTAAATTTTATTAAGTTCTTTGTTATTTGTAGAATTACTCATTTACTATTGTTATAATGAATCTTAGAATCTCATTTTGTAGAAAGGTGTCTAAATAATAAGGAAATTGGTGTAAGCTGTAGAATAATGGGACATAGATCGTATAAAATCTATTTTATGAGCAAGATATAAGGAAGATAGGAGACGTATGGGAGACAGAGGAAATAACAACAGATTAGATGCGTTCATCAATTATTTAAAAAAATATAAAGAAACTCGATTAGAATATAAAGAGAAACAAAAAAAAAGATCGAAGGAAGATCGTCATAAAAAAAGTATAAAAGAAAATAAACTGCTTTCTGCAATAAAGAAAGAGCCTGGTGTAAAGGGGATCTTCACCTATTTTCGTCAGATGAACTCAAGACAGAAACAAGTCCTTTTATCAAGAATATTATTGATTCTTTCCGTTATATTCTTGATTGTAGCAGTAGTATTCTTCGTAAAAGCTGATAAAAATAAGAAAAAGCAGATAAAGGAAGAAGAACAAAAAATATCTCAGCAGATTGCGGAATCGGAATCTGCTCAGGAAGAGAAATGGAACGAGTTGATCACATCAGCAAATAAAATTGCAGATGGATATGATTATGAAAAGGCGATAAACTTATTAAAAAGTGAAGAAGGATATGGGCAGAGTCAAGAAGTTTTGGATGCAATTGCAGAATATGAGGCAAAGGCTCAAACCTTAGTTGAATATCCAGACGTTACCACCATTACTCATGTTTTTTTCCATTCGCTGATTGTAGATACAGACAAAGCTTTTGATGGTGAATATACACAGGATGGCTATAATCAAGTCATGACAACGGTGGATGAATTTAATAAAATCATGGAGCAGATGTATGAGAAGGGATACGTTTTGGTTAGTATCAAAGATGTAGCTACCTTAGGAACAGATGAAAACGGAGTAGAGAAGTATATGCCAGGTAAGATTATGTTACCTGAAGGTAAAATACCTTTTGTCTTATCTGTAGACGATGTTAGTTACTATGAATACATGGAAGGCGATGGCTTTGCTAATCGACTGGTCATACAAGAGGATGGAAGACCAACCAATGAAATGGATATGGAAGATGGCAGCGTCCAAAGAGGGGATTTCGATGTTGTATCCTGTCTAGAAACTTTTATCGAAAATCATCCAGATTTTTCTTACAAAGGTGCCAGAGGAATTCTTGCATTGACAGGGTATGACGGAGTACTAGGATATAGAACGGATCCCTCTTTTTCAGAATTACCAGATTATAACGAACAGATAGAAAAAGCGAAACAAGTTGCAGAAGGGTTAAAAAATTGGGGGTGGGAGTTTGCAAGCCACAGTTACGGTCATATAAATTATGGTGAAATATCAATGGAAAGATTACAAGCTGATGCAACGAAATGGCAGGATACAGTGGCTAGCATCATTGGAGATACGGATATATTAATCTATCCCTTTGGTGCAGATATTGGAGACTGGCATGATTACTCAGGTGAAAAATTTGATTATTTAAAGAGTATGGGATTTCATTACTTTTGTAATGTAGATTCTGCTCCAGCTTGGGTGCAATTACGTGACAACTACGTTAGGCAAGGAAGGAGAAATCTAGACGGTGATAGAATGTATCAGGATATGATCCATGAGGATCAGGATTATTTGTCTGATCTATTCGATGTTTCATCCGTCTTTGATGAGGCAAGACCTTTGCCTGTTCCACATTAATATAAAGAATAGGAGATTTAATATGAGTGTTTTATTTGTACAATATCCAGCATGTAGTACGTGTAAGAAAGCAAAGAAATGGTTGACTGAAAAAGATGTGAAGTTTATAGAGCGCGATATTAAAATGGAGCGCCCTACCAAAGAGGAATTAGATCTTTGGATTACTAAAAGTGGTTTAGACATTAAAAAGTTTTTTAATACTAGTGGATTGGTTTATAGATCTTTAGGGTTGAAAGATAAGTTAAAGGATATGTCTAGAGAAGAAAAAATCCAGCTATTGGCTAGCGATGGCATGTTAGTGAAACGGCCTTTGATTATTGGAGAAGATGTTGTGCTAGTTGGGTTTAAAGAAGCCGAATGGGAAGAAAAATTATAAAACAAGAAATAGAATTTCATGAAATCACTTTCTTTTTTTGATTAAATATGATATAACAGTTTGTATGCAGAATTTTAAGCAAATGGTTAAAAACCGGGAAGGATTTATTATGAAAAAGAAATTAATTCTACTGATGTTGGCTCTTTCTTTAACAGTTACAGCAGCAGGATGCAAGAGCAAAGCCAAAGACCAAGGTGAAACCACTGAAAAAGGCAATACCGATAAGTCTAAAGATAAGAGTGCTACCGTCGAAACCAATGAAGAAGGAAAGACAGTAGTAAAGTTTAAAGATGGAACAGTTACTTTGGGAGATTACAAAGGAATTGAAGTTCCTGTATATGAGGTAAATATAGATGAAACTGCCATTGATAATCTTGTTAAAAGCTCTTTAGCTGGTAAATCAGAAGAAGTCACAGATGGTGAAGCAATCCTTGGAGATATTGTGACGATTGATTTTGTTGGTTCTATTGATGGCGTTGAATTTGAAGGCGGTACTTCAAAGGATTATTCTATTGAATTGGGATCTGGTGATTTTATTCCAGGATTTGAAGATCAAATGATAGGAATGAAGGCTGGAGAGAATAAGGATATAAACGTAACATTCCCAGAGGATTACGGTTCGGCTGAATATGCTGGAAAAGAAGCTGTTTTTGCAGTTACCATGAATAAGATTTCAAGAGCACCTGAACTGACAGAAGATAACGTAAAAGAATTGACTGATTTTGATTCTATAAAAGAATATAGAGATGATCTAACAGAAAAATATACCATGCAGCAGGAATACAGTAATCGTATGCAAAGAGAAAATATAGCATGGAGCACTGTAGCAGCCAATGCAGTAGTAGATGATGTATCGGAAGATAGAGTCAAGGAAGCTGTACCTGTTATTATCGAAAGTATGGAAAGACAAGCTCAAAATTATGGATTGGATTACGATACTTTCATGGCTCAAATGGTTGGTTTAACGGAAGAGGAAGACATTGACCAGTTTAATCAAGAACAGGCTCAAATGTATGTAGAGCAACGTTTAACTATAGATGCTATTATTAAAGCTGAAGAGTTAGAATTAACAGAAGATGAATATAAGGCTGGTTGTGAAATATATGTAGAACGATTTGGTTTAAAAGATCAGGCAGAATTAGAGGAGAGTTTAGGGGAAGATACACTTAGAGAGAGAGTGCAGACAGATAAAGTGTTTGATTTTATCTTCGATCATTCTGTAACACCAAAAGAAACAGAAGCTGAAACTGCTCAATTGTCAGAAGAAAGCCAAGATGCAACGGAATAATTAGCTCCTTGTCAGTCTTTTGATAACCGAAACGCGTTACTTTAAATGAATAAAAGGATGTACCATTCGAAATCATTGGAAGGGTACATCCTTTTTTGTGTAAAAACAAGAGCCAGATTTATCTTAGTCTTATGATTACTCAGCTTTTAAAGCAGCCATGGTAATATAGTTGTATGGCTGATTAAAATGTGGTAAGAAGAAAATATCAAACAATTTTAATTTATCGATAGTGACTTGTTCTTGTATAGCCATAGAGAACATATTAATGCCCATAGAGATATTTTCATGTGAAGCCATTTGAGCTCCTAAAATGATACGAGTTTTCTTATCGTATACGATTCTAATGAAGACTTTTTCATTATCATGTGTAATAAAACCTGGTTTTTGAAGGTCCTCGTAATCGGTAGCCGCTGCATCGTAACCTAAGGAAAGAGCTTTTGTTAAGGTAATCCCTGTAGATACCATGTTGTATCCATAGATAGAGATGGCATTGGAGCCTTGTACACCTACGGATTCTAATTCTGTGCCACAGGCATTATGGCCAGCGATAATGCCAGAACGAACGGCATTGGTGGCTAGAGCGATATAAGTAGTTTTTTGAGTTGCATTATCAAATACAGTAGCAGAGTCCCCAATTGCATAAACATCCTTATCACTGGTTTGTTGTTTCTTATTAACTAGGAAAGCACCATTATGAAACAGTTCCAGATGATCTCGTCCAAGTTGGTTATTTGGCTTAAATCCAATACATAGAACTACCATATCTACGTCGTAAGAGTTTTTATCGGTTATGATTTTTTCTACTTTACCGTTACCTTCTATTTTTTCAACGGTTTCTTCTAATGCAAGTTTAATATGGTGGTCCTCAAGGTTTTTGTTCATACGGGCAGTAAATGGCTCGTCATAATAGGTAGAAAGGCAGTCACGTGCACAGTCGATCAAAACCACTTCACGACCGTTTCTCTTAAATGCTTCTGCTAATTCAACACCGATATATCCTGCACCTACTACAGCAACTTTCTTGATATCTGGGTTATGGAGTTTATCAATGACCTCTTGGGCATTTTGAAATAATTTCACAAATTGTACGTTTTCAAGATCACTGCCTTGGATGGGTGGGACAATGGGAAGAGAGCCAGTAGCTAAAATTAATTTATCATAGGGTTGTTCGTATTTTGTTCCATCTTTGCCAGTAGCATAAACGATTTTTTTATCATAATCAATAGAATCTACTGGAGTTTCCATATAGATTTTAGCTCCTTTCGCTTCTAAGGTTTGTTTGTCTGAGTAAAACAATCCATCAGAAGAAGGAATTTGGTTTCCAATCCAAAGAGCCATACCACAGCCAAGGAAACTGATATTTGAATTGGCATCAAAGGCGATGACTTCATTATCTTTATAATGATCTAATATAGTATTTAATGCGGCAGTGCCAGCATGGTTTGCTCCTATTACTACAATTTTTTTCATGTTCAATATCCTCCTAATATAGAATATAGATTTATTGAAAGTGTAACATCACTTCTCTTATTTGTTACTTATATTTTACTACAAGAAAATTTCAAAAACAATAACTATTATCAATAAAGCTCATTTTGGTAAAAATTTAACAATCACAGAGAGTAAAATTTGTTGCTTATTATATGCTATTTTATGAAATAATACTTGATGTTATAGATATTATTCATTTATGCATAGTAATTCCAAAATGAATTGTAGAGATATATGGAAAGAATTCTTCTAGTTGATTCAGATTTGACAAATATGGTATGATAGAGATATGGCATTTTACTGTTTCAAATGGATGACATACAGTAGAAGTAAAAGTGAAAGATAAAGGAGGTTATCGGTATAATGGCGGATAAAAAACAAGACATAGATCAGTGTGACTATATTCATGTCCATGAAGACGTTGTATTAAAAGTAAGAAAACATATGCCTCCAAGTGAGAAGTTACATGATTTAGCAGATTTTTTTAAAGTATTTGGAGATCCAACTAGAATAAAGATTTTATATGTACTGTTTCAGTCGGAGATGTGTGTTTGTGATATAGCTAATTTACTTAATATGACACAGTCGGCCATATCTCATCAACTAAGAGTATTAAAACAGATGAAATTAGTCTCCAATCGAAGAGAAGGAAAAACAGTCTTCTATGCCCTAGCAGATAGTCATATTAAAACCATTATGAATCAAGGTATGGAGCATATAGAAGAACCTTAAAAGCAAGCATATCATTATTAGAAAGAAAAGGCCAGGAAACTGGCTTTTTCTTTCAATTATGGATACAATAAGTCAGAGAAGGAAATGATCTTGTAGAAAAAATAAAAAAAATGATAAAAACCTCTTGCATTATAAAAAAACCAGTGTTATAGTAGTTATAGAACAAAGCAAACAACCGTTTACGTTAATATTTAAGGTAAAGGAGGATTTATCTATGAATATAAATAAATTTACACAAAAATCACTACAAGCTGTAAATGAATTAGAAACAGTGGCGGACCAATACGGAAACCAAGAAGTGGAACAAGAACACTTATTATATAGCTTATTAAATCAAGAAGATAGTTTGATTTATAAGCTAATAGAAAAAATGGAGATCAACCCCACATATTTTGTGAATCGAGTAGAAAGTGATCTTGAAAAAAGAGTAAAAGTATCAGGTGGTAAGATTTATATTGGGCAGGACTTAAACAAGGTGCTTATCCATGCAGAAGATGAGGCCAAAGCCATGGGAGATGAATACATCTCTGTAGAGCATTTGTTTTTAGCATTAATAAAATACCCTAACAAGGCAATCAAGGAATTATTTAAAGAGTTTGGAATAACAAGGGAACGCTTTTTGCAAGGACTTAGTACCGTAAGAGGAAACCAGAGAGTAACCAGCGATAATCCAGAAGTTACTTATGATACTCTCAGTAAATATGGCGAGGATCTTGTAGAAAAAGCAAAAGCCCAAAAACTAGATCCAGTGATTGGACGAGATAGCGAGATTCGTAATGTGATCCGCATTTTATCTCGTAAGACAAAAAACAATCCAGTTCTCATTGGTGAGCCAGGAGTAGGTAAAACGGCAGCAGTTGAAGGTCTTGCTCAACGGATCGTTAGAGGAGATGTGCCAGAAGGACTAAAAGATAAAAAGATATTTGCTCTTGATATGGGAGCTTTAGTTGCAGGTGCTAAATATCGTGGCGAGTTTGAGGAAAGATTAAAAGCAGTCTTAGAAGAAGTAAAGAAAAGTGAAGGGCAGATTATTTTATTTATTGATGAACTTCACTTAATTGTTGGGGCTGGTAAAACTGATGGTGCCATGGATGCAGGAAATATGCTTAAACCAATGTTAGCAAGGGGAGAGCTCCATTGTATCGGTGCAACAACTCTAGATGAATACCGTCAATATATAGAAAAAGATGCTGCGTTAGAAAGACGTTTTCAACCAATTACCGTGGATGAACCTACGGTAGAAGATACCATTTCTATTTTAAGAGGATTAAAAGAACGTTACGAAGTATATCATGGTGTAAAGATTACCGATGGAGCCTTAGTAGCAGCAGCAACATTATCTAACCGTTATATTTCAGACCGTTTTCTCCCAGATAAAGCCATAGATTTAGTAGATGAGGCTTGCGCTTTAATAAAAACAGAGCTGGATTCTCTTCCAGCGGATCTCGATGAGCTACAAAGAAAAATTATGCAACTTGAAATAGAAGAAGCAGCTCTTAAAAAAGAAACAGATTCTCTTAGCCAAGATAGGCTTACTAACTTACAAAAGGAATTAGCAGACTTAAGAGATGAATTTAATGGTCAAAAGGCCCAATGGGATAATGAAAAGACGTCTGTAGAAAGATTACAAAAATTAAGAGAGCAAATCGAAGATATGAATAAACAAATCGAAGTTGCCCAAAGAAATTACGATTTAAATAAAGCAGCGGAACTTCAGTATGGAGAATTGCCTAAATTACAACAACAATTAGAAGTAGAAGAACAGAAGGTAAGAAATGTAAATTTATCCTTGGTTCACGAAAGTGTCACCGATGAAGAAATTGCAAAGATTATTTCAAAATGGACAGGAATACCAGTGGCGAAATTAACAGAGGGAGAAAGAAGTAAGATCCTCCATCTAGAAGAAGAACTCCATAGAAGAGTGATTGGACAGGAGGAAGGAGTTACAAAGGTATCCGATGCAATTATTCGTTCTAAGGCAGGAATCAAAGATCCATCGAAACCAATTGGTTCTTTCCTATTTTTAGGACCTACAGGAGTAGGTAAAACCGAGCTTGCAAAGGCTTTGGCAGAAACATTATTTGATGACGAACATAATATGGTTCGTATTGACATGAGTGAATATATGGAGAAATACTCTGTATCTCGATTGATTGGAGCACCTCCAGGATATGTAGGATATGAGGAAGGTGGACAATTAACGGAGGCAGTCAGAAGAAAACCATATTCCGTTGTACTCTTTGATGAAATCGAAAAAGCTCATCCAGACGTGTTTAATGTACTACTTCAGGTATTAGACGATGGTCGAATTACCGACTCTCAAGGTAGGACTGTAGACTTTAAAAATACAATCCTGATTATGACATCGAATATAGGCTCTGCAAACTTACTAGAGGGTATTGATTCCTTTGGAGAAATACGTAAGGAAAGTGAGGATCTCGTTCTTTCCGAATTAAGAGCTCATTTTAGACCTGAATTTTTAAATCGTTTAGATGAAATCATTTTATTTAAGCCATTGACCAAGGATAATATTAGCGGTATTATTAACTTGCTAGTAGATGATATCAACAAACGTTTAGTGACTCAAGAAGTACAAATAGAATTAACAGATGCTGCAAAAAATCATGTGGTAGAAGAAGGATATGATCCAATCTATGGAGCTAGACCATTAAAGAGATATCTTCAAAAATATGTAGAAACTTTGGCTGCGAAGCTCATTCTTTCTGGTGAAGTAAGGGCAGGAGATACGATTCTTTTAGATCTTCTAGGAGATGATTTAACTGCCAAGGTAAAAGAGTAAGACTTACAGAAAGAAGGCTATGACTAGAATAAGAGAGGTTATCCTATGTTACCAGAAGACCCAGCAATTTTATTAAGTTATGTAAACATGCAATTAAGAGACTATTATACCTCTTTAGAGGATCTGTGTAAAAGCTTATCTGTATCAAAAGAGTATATTGTTCAAAGACTAGAGAGTATACAATATGAATACGATCCAAATTTAAATCAGTTTATTTAAATCAATATGGAATTTTTCATCATGCTTTCTTTTGAATCCATGACTGAACTAGCAATCCCCTTAAGACCTATACTCGTGTTAGGTTTTAAGGGGATTGTATTTGTATATGGGTAAGGAAGAAACCAAAAACAAAACAGAAAGTCTATGAAAAAACAAAGTTTATGATATTACCCAGTAAGCTATGTTTTATATCAATGTATACAATCTGTCCATCACCGTATATCATTCGGTATAAATATACACCAAAAAATAATACACAGACAATTCCTATTAACAAAGAAATGATGTTTCTAGGGATTTTTTTCTGGAATATCCACACTATTATAAACAAAGGAACCATCCAAAATAAAGGATGATAATAAAAGGCTTTAGAAATATCCAAGTGAGCGAGACTAAGAAATGCTCGAGTCATTCCGCATCCTGGACAAGAAATGCCTAGAATTGCCTGGAATGGACAGCGGTATCCAATGAGAAAAATAATGAATAGCAAAAAAAACATGATGACGTAGGAACGAATTTTTTCTTGGTTTATTTTTAATTTACTTTTTATATTTTCCATGATCTCTCCTCTTAATATTATTTGAATCTTTTACTATTCTAACACAGAATGATCTTATGTAAAAGTTCTGAAAAAACTTGGAAGCATGATAAAAATCTGCTATAATCATTTGGTATAATAAGTATGGAGGAGAACCATGAAAAAGAAAGTATTTATAGTCTTAGGCTTAACCCTGACTTTGGCTTTGTCAGGTTGTAATAAAAAGGATACTAACAATTATATAGGAAAAGGAACAGAAGCTTTAGAAAAAAGTGATTATGAGGAAGCCTTGGCTCAGTTTGATGATGCATTAGCGGATGAAGTAGAACTGCTACAGGCATATAGAGGTCTTGGTATTGCCTATTTAGGAAAAGAAGATTATCCTAATGCCATTGTTAATTTTGGAAAAGCTTTAGCAGAAAAAGGAGCTTCTCATGAAAATGTGAAGAAAGATCTATTATATTATAAAGGAACGGCTCAGTACAAAAATGAAGAATATTCCAAAGCGATCGAAACATTTCAAGAACTTTTAGAAATTGAGGAGTCAAAGGATGCTTATTATTTAAGAGGGCTTTCTCAATTAGCAGAAGGTTCTGTTGCAGAAGCAGAAGAGGATTTTAGAAAGGCCATCTCTCTTGACCCAGAAAATATTCATTTATATATAGAGATCTACCAGGCATACGTAGCTCTTGGATTAGAAGAAGGAGGAACTATATATTTACAGGATGCCTTAAATATAAGTGCAAATGGATCCTTCAATGATTATAATATAGGACAGATTTATTATTATTTAAAAGATTATGAAAGTGCTAGAAATTCCTTTAACCAAGCCATAGAAAACGGAGATCAAGAGGCTATGCTTTTTTTAGGAAAAGTACTTTATGAATTAAATGATATAGATAATGGAATAACTATCTATCAGAAGTATTTAGCTGAGGTAAAAGAAGATGCTCGAGCCTATAATGGTCTGGCACTTGGGAAAATCAAAAAGCAAGATTATGATGGAGCACTTCTAAATATCCAAACAGGATTAAGCATGGATGATGGCGAAGTAAAACAAAATCTTTTATTCAACGAAATAGTAGCTTATGAAGGAAAGGCTGATTTTGCCACAGCTAAGGAAAAGGCTGCAGAGTTTGTAGCTTTGTATCCAGATGATAGTGTTGGTCAAAGAGAATATGAATTCTTACAGACTAGATAGGAGCAATCAATGTCAGAGGTTTTTGAAAATAATGAGATGGAAGAAAGGGTCATTTTAGTTGGTGTTAGCTCCCAACTTGATGATTACACCCAGGAGTCTTTAAATGAATTAGAAGAATTGGTGGATACCGCAGGAGCGGTTACCGTTGGTAAAGTGATACAAAATAGAGAGCAGATCCATCCAGGTACTTATGTTGGAACTGGTAAAATCGATGAAATAAAGGAGCTTTTAGAAAGCTTAGATGCCACTGGTATCGTCTGTGATGATGAGTTATCACCAGCTCAATTAAATAACTTAAGACGTTTGCTTGATACCAAGGTTATGGATCGTACGCTGATCATATTAGATATCTTTGCTAAAAGAGCATCTACTAGTGAAGGAAAGATACAGGTAGAACTTGCTCAATTAAAGTATCGTGTTGCTAGATTAACAGGATTCGGAGTATCCATGTCCAGGCTTGGTGGTGGAATCGGAACAAGAGGACCTGGAGAAAAGAAATTGGAGATGGATCGCCGTCTAATCAAAGACCGTATTTCACAGTTAAATAAAGAGTTAAAAGAGGTGAAACGTCACCGAGAAATTACAAGGAGTCAGAGAAGTAAAAGTCATATTCCTGTTGTGGCTATTGTAGGATATACGAATGCTGGAAAATCCACGCTGTTAAATCAATTAACCGATGCAGGAGTATTAGAGGAAGACCAATTATTTGCAACTTTGGATCCCACCACCAGAAATCTAGAACTTCCAAGTGGGCAGGAGATCTTACTTACCGATACGGTAGGATTTATTAAAAAGCTGCCTCATCATTTAATTCAAGCATTCCGAAGTACATTGGAAGAAGCTAAGTATGCGGATCTTGTTCTTCATGTTGTGGATGCCTCAAATCCACAAATGGATCTTCAAATGCATACAGTATATGAAACTTTATCTGAGCTTGAAGTGAAGGATAAAACAGTGATTACCCTATTTAATAAAGTAGATCGTTTAGATGTCAAACCAGTCTTAAAGGATTTAAAAGCAGATAAAACTCTTTATATTTCAGCTAAAACAGGAGATGGACTAGACAATCTAAAAGAGGTTATGGAGCAAATCTTGCGAGAACATAACATCTATATAGAAAGAATCTTTCCATATGATAAAGCTGGAAGTATTCAGCTGATACGTAAGTATGGTCAGCTGATAGAAGAATCGTATGTAGAGGATGGAATCGCTGTAAAGGCATACGTTCCTCATTCTATTTATGGAAGATTAGATTAAAGGATGGGGAATCGTCCACGAAAAGGATTACAAAATAAAAGGGGATTTTAAATGAATGGTCAAATTACACAGTGGGTTCACCATTTTGTAAAAGAGCACACAAAAGAAGGGGATATTTGTGTTGATGCTACAGCGGGAAAAGGATTTGATACTTTATTCTTGTGTCAACAAGTATCAAGTAGTGGTCGCGTCTATGGCTTTGATATTCAAAAGAAAGCTTTAGAGATCACTCGGCAGCGTTTGGCAAACCATGGAGTAGAAGGAATTGCAACACTTATTTTAGATAGCCATAGCTCTATGGGAGCCTACGTAGAACCAGAAAGTGTCTCATGTATTATGTTTAATTTTGGTTATCTTCCAGGAGGAGACCACAACATCTCTACAACCTTATCCACAAGTATAGAAGAAATAAAGGCAGGGCTTACCTCTTTAAAAAAAGGCGGGTTGATGACTTTGTGTATATATAGTGGTGGTGATACAGGTTATGAAGAGAAAGAAGGAATTCTTTCCTTCATTTCCCAGTTAGATGAAAAACAGTTCTTAGTCATCTTAAGCCAATATTATAATAGACCCAATGATCCTCCAATACCAGTACTTATTTTTAAGAAAGGTTGAAAGGATCATTTTAAGGCTCTAAGAGCTATAGGAGTCAACTTTTCAACTTTACCGCATTAAAAAAGTAATTGACAACATTAGATAAAAAGGGTATCATATAACAATCACAAGAACGAGAGTTTTAGATGTTACGAGGAGGAGAACAATGAAAAAAAAATTACTTAGTTTAATCTTAGGCGTTGCTATGGCTAGTACTTTATTGGCTGGTTGCGCTAGTGACGACGATAAAAAGGAGACTACAACTCAGGAGAGTTCTGCAGAAGATAAAGATGCTGACGAATCCAAAGAGGCTGATAACGACGGAGGCAGTGAAGCTGTTGATGATGGCTCTAGTCAAGTAGAGGGAGCAAAAGAATTCTTAATTGGTGGAATGGGTCCTATGACTGGCGAAGCTGCATCTTACGGTATATCTGTAAAACAAGGTGCTGAAATTGCCATTAAAGAGATTAACGAAGCTGGTGGTATTCAAGTAGGCGATGATACATACGTATTCAAACTAACATTTGAGGACGACGAGGCCAGTGAAGACAAAGCATTAACAGCTTACAATGCATTAATGGATAAAGAAATAGATGGCTTTTTAGGTGCAGTTACAAGTGGTTCCTCTCTTGCAGTTATTGATCTTTCTAGCGAAGATGGAATCCTTCAGATTACACCATCAGGTTC
>DVLR01000327.1 GCA_018715425.1 Candidatus Merdenecus merdavium | reverse complement strand
AAATGGATCAGATAAGACTAAAGGCCTTAGCTAAAATAAACTTAGGGCTTGATATAGTAAGAAAAAGAGAAGATGGTTATCATGATGTAAAGATGATAATGCAGACTGTAGATCTATATGATCAAATCTTTATAAAAAAAATACCTAATAACAAAATTTCCATTAAAACAAACTTATATTACTTACCAGTGAATGAAAATAACTTAGTACATAAAGCTGCTAAATTATTGTTGGAAGAATTTGGAATTACTCAAGGACTCGGGATTTCACTGTATAAGTTTATTCCAGTTGCAGCTGGATTAGGTGGAGGTAGCGCAGATGCAGCTGCTACCTTATTTGGCGTTAATAAATTATTCCATTTAGGCCTTACCACAGAGGAGTTAATGGAAAGAGCTGTTAAATTAGGGGCAGATGTTCCTTACTGTTTAATGAGAGGTACTGCACTTGCAGAAGGAATTGGAGAGAAGTTGACGCCGTTGCCACCAATGCCAAAATGTTATATTCTAATTGCGAAACCAGGTATTAGTGTATCAACGAAGTTTGTCTATGAAAATTTAAATCTTAATCAATTGGAAAGTCATCCAGATATAGATGCAATTGTAGAAGGGTTGAAAAAAAAGAATCTTAATATGATTACAGATAATATGGAAAATGTTCTGGAAACAGTGACCATAGGATCCTATCCAATCATCGAAAAGATTAAGGATGATATGAAGGGCTACGGAGCTTTGAATGCTATGATGAGTGGAAGTGGACCTACTGTTTTTGGGATTTTTGATCATTTAGGAAAAGCAAAATATGCTTATAAGCAGTTACGGATGGGTAAACTAGCAAAGCAAGTATACCTAACCAATGTATTTAATTGTGGAGGAAAGAAGTAATGAAAAGTGATTTTGAAGTAAATATGAATGAATACTTACCCTTAAGAGATGTTGTCTTTAATACATTAAGACAAGCCATCTTAAAAGGTGAATTAAAACCAGGAGAGCGATTAATGGAGATCCAGTTAGCAAATCGCCTTGGTGTTAGCAGAACACCTATTAGAGAGGCTATACGTAAGCTGGAATTAGAAGGCCTTGTGCTAATGATTCCAAGAAAAGGCGCAGAAGTTGCTAAGATCACCGTTAAGAATTTAAAGGATGTGTTAGAAGTTCGAAGAGCTTTAGAAGAATTAGCGGTTCAAGTTGCATGTGATCATATTGATGAAGAACAGTTAGAAGATATTAAATTGGCGGCTAAAGAGTTTGAAGAGGCCGTGAAGAATAGAGACTTAAGTGGTTTAGCAGAAAGTGACATTAAATTTCATGATTTAATATTTCAAGCAACGACAAATCAAAGATTGATTACGATTCTCCATAATTTAAGAGAGCAGATGTATCGTTATCGTGTAGAATATTTAAAAGATTCTAAAGCCCATGAAGTACTGATTAAAGAGCATAATGAGATTGTAAAAGCCTTAAGTGAAAGGGATAAAGAAGCTGCTACCTTAGCAATCAGAGGCCATATCGAAAATCAAGAAAAGACAATCATCAGTAATATTGAAGATAATAAAACGGAGACTAGCTCATCGAGAGCTAAATAAAAAAATCTCTTGATCCTTATATCATTATTTTATATTTTTGCAAATACTAGATATGGCATTTCTCTTAAAAGAGAAATGCCATATCTAGTATAGAGAAAAAGCTTTCTCCATAAAATGGTCATCTATTGATTAAAAGAAAGGGAATAAGGAAACACTCTCCATAAGATCAATAAACGTAGATCATAAATTTATGGAGGAGAATCAGATGAAAATTATAAAATCATATATGGATGTTTTGAAACAATATATCATCAATCCAAGGAATCGTAAATATAAAATTTCCCTATTATCAGGCCTTATTATAGGATGCATAGGTCTAACTTTCGTTCTTTCATCTAAAGCAACAGATCAAGAGGATATTCAAGAAGGAATTGCAAGTCAAATTATTAGGTTCCACGTACTGGCAAATAGTGATAGTAAAGAAGATCAAGAGATAAAAATAAAAGTAAAACAACATTTAATAGACGTATTGGAACCAATATTGAAGGACAGTACAAATATTGACGATACAAGAAAGATACTCCAAGAAAACTTGAGTTACATAGAAGAAGAGGCAGTGAAAAAACTGGAAGAGATGGGAGATAACCATAAAGTAAAAGCTTATCTAACTCAAAGCTATTTTCCCATTAAAACTTATGGAGACTGTACATTCCCCGCGGGAGAATATGAAGCACTTCGTATTGAAATAGGATCTGCAAAAGGGAAGAATTGGTGGTGTGTACTTTATCCCAATTTATGCTTTATCGATGCTACCCATGCAGTTGTACCAGAAGAGCAAAAGGAAGAATTAAAAGAGCTTTTAACAGAAGAGGAGTATGATTCTATTTTAGGTAACGTAAAAATCAAGTTGCGTTTTCGCCTTTTTGACGATATTCTTGGCAGATAAACGTAATCAGTGTAAATACGAATGTTTTACTTGAAATAATTTGGGAATAACGTTAGAATAAAACATAGATTTAATAGAAAAGGTAATAAGTTGAGGAACATAACCGATGAATGATATAGAACATAACCATAAACAGGAATTAAATTTTCCAATAGGAGTCTTTGATTCAGGTGTTGGTGGATTAACAGTAGTTAGAGAAATCATTAGAAACTTACCAGAAGAACGAATGATTTACTTTGGTGATACTGCAAGAGTTCCATACGGCAGTAAATCCAAAGAAACCATTTTAAGGTATTCTAGACAGATTATTCGATTTTTACAAAGAAAAGGCGTAAAAGCCATTGTAGTGGCTTGTAATACTGCAAGTGCCTTTGCCTTAGAGGAAGTAAAAAAAGAGATGGATATCCCCATTATTGGGGTGATTAAACCAGGAGCCGAAGTAGCAGTAAAGGCAACAAAAAATGGAAGGATTGGCGTTATTGGTACAGAAGGTACGGTAAAGAGTCATATGTACAAAAAGTTGATTCAAAACCATAATGACAAGATCCAAGTCATTGAAAAGGCATGTCCCCTCTTCGTACCTTTAGTAGAAGAAGGGCTTTTGAAAGATTCTGTAACAGTAGAAATGGCTCATCGGTATCTTAAGGATTTAAAAGCATCCCATATTGATACATTGATCTTAGGATGCACACATTATCCTCTTCTTCGTTCTACAGTAAGAGAAATTATGGGGGAAGAGATTACCTTAGTTAACCCAGCTTATGAAACTGCAAAAGGACTAGAAGAATTATTAAAGAGCCATAATTTAAGAACGACCGCAGAAAATCATGGGATAGAACAAAGCCATGAATTTTACGTAAGTGATGCAGAAGAAAAGTTTATGGAATTTGCAAGATCGATTTTACCAAGTAATATTCATACAGTAAATTTAATTAATAATATAGAAGAATTTTAGAGGACAA
>DVLR01000326.1 GCA_018715425.1 Candidatus Merdenecus merdavium | reverse complement strand
TATAGATATCTAATTTTTGGAATTCACTCCTAATATAACGTTCTGGTATAAATGCATCTATATCTAGATCGATGGTGGTTTCATAAGGCTTGGCAATATCCATTCCTTTAAGATCTTTCACCGCCTCGTTTAACATCTTACAGTAAAGATCATATCCTACAGCCTCCATGTGACCATGTTGCTGAGCTCCCAATAAGTTACCTGCACCTCGGATCTCTAAATCTCTCATAGCGATCTTAAATCCAGATCCTAGTTCCGTAAATTCGCGTATAGCATGTAAACGTTTTTCTGCAACTTCTTTTAGCATTTTATTTCTTTTATACATCAGAAAAGCATATGCAGTACGATTTGATCTACCAACACGCCCTCTTAACTGATAAAGTTGAGATAGACCCAGATTATCTGCATCGTGAATAATCATGGTATTTACATTTGATATATCTAGTCCAGTTTCTATAATCGTTGTTGAAACCAATACATCAATATCGCCATTAATAAAATCATACATGATTTTTTCTAGCTCCTGCTCTTTCATTTGACCATGGGCAAATTGAACATTTGCTTCTGGAATTAATGCCGCAATGTTGTTGGTGATCTCATCAATATCATGAACCCTATTGTAAACATAGTAAACTTGGCCACCTCTAGCCAATTCACGATTTACAGCCTCTCTTACCATCTCATCGTTATGCTCCATAACATACGTTTGAATGGGCATACGATCCATTGGCGGTTCTTCTAAAACACTCATATCACGAATGCCAATGAGACTCATATGGAGAGTTCTAGGGATTGGAGTTGCTGTCAAAGTCAATACATCAATATTTTCTTTTAACTTCTTAATCTTTTCTTTATGAGTTACACCAAAACGCTGTTCTTCATCAATGATCAATAACCCCAGATCTTTATACTGAACATCGGTAGATAATACTCGATGTGTTCCTATGATAATATCTACCATGCCCTTTCGTAATTCGGCTATTGTTTTTCTTTGTTCTGCTGGAGTTCTAAAACGACATAATAGATCTACTCGAATGGGAAAGTCCTTCATTCTTTGTGAAAAGTTGTTATAATGCTGCTGGGCAAGAATCGTAGTTGGAACTAGATACACCACTTGTTTTCCCTCTTGTACTGCTTTAAATGCTGCCCGGATGGCAATCTCCGTTTTTCCATAACCTACATCCCCACAAATCAAACGATCCATGATCTTCTTACTTTCCATATCTTTTTTCGTAGCCTCAATAGCCATAAGCTGATCTTCTGTTTCCTCATATGGAAACATCTCTTCAAACTCTTTTTGCCAAACAGTATCACTACCATATTCAAACCCATTCTGATTTTGACGTACAGCATAAAGCTTCACAAGGTCTTTCGCAATTTCTTTCACAGCCCCACGTACTCTTGTTTTCGTCTTATTCCATTCCTGACCACCTAATTTATTCAGCTTTGGCTTCCTAGCATCAGAATTTGCATACTTTTGAATGAGTTCTAATTGAGTAGCTAGAATATATAAGTTTCCACTATCATGATATTGAATTTTAATGTAGTCTTTCACTACCCCATCTACTTCTACCTTTTCGATTCCTTGATAAATACCAATACCATGATTTTCATGGACAACGTAATCTCCTATGTGAAGTTCAGAAAAGCTTTGAATCTTTTGCCCCTCATATACTTTCCGTTTCTTTCGTTTCTTTTTTTCCTTTCCAAAGATATCAGATTCAGAAATTACTACAAACTTAATCATTGGATATTCATAACCTCTATGAGTATTACCGTAGATGATCATAATTTCACCTTTTTCTACCTCACGCTCCATATCCTCGGTATAAAAACTATTAAGATCATATTCTCTTAAATCTTCCGCTAAACGGCTGGCTCGTGTTCTAGAGGCTGCTAATAAAATGACTCTATGTCCACCCTTCTTCCATTTCGTTAAGTCCTTTACTAATAATTCAAAACTATGATTATAAGAGTTTACCGATACCGCTGGAATATGATAACGTTCCTTTATGGTGAACTCTTCATGTTTACTCTCTAAAGTACTAAAAGCCACGCATACTCTTTTATTGATCTTATTTATAATTTCTCTATAATTAGATATTAAAGTGGTCTGCTTTGGTAAAACGTAACCTTTTTCAATACGATTTACCATACTTTCTCTAAACTCATCTTGAACTATTTCCCCTTTCTCAGCGAGACGATTCATCTCATCTAAGAAAATCAAGGTATCTTCCTCATTAAAATAATCTAAAAAACACACGGTATCATCGTAAAAATAATCAATATATGGCTGAACGCTAACCATCTGAGAAAAACTTTCAAGTTCCGTTTCCAGATTTTCTACGGCTTCTTTTACTCTTTTTGCTTCCTCAAACTTCTTTTGGCGTTTTAATGTTTCTCTAAAATCATTGCTTTCTTCCTTGATGGCTTTTAATCCATCATGGATTCTTTTTTTTGTTAGTACAAGTTCTGTGGCTGGATAAATGATCACTTCCTCTAAGTTTTCAATGGATCTTTGGCTCTCCCCGTCAAAGCTTCTTAATGAATCAACTTCATCATCCCATAATTCAATACGGTATGGGTTTTCTTCCGTTAGCGGAAAAATATCCATAATTCCACCACGAATAGCGAACTGTCCATGTGTCTCTACCTGGGCGGTTCGCTCATATCCTAGATTTATGAGATCTTTTTTCCATTGTTCTATTTCAATGGTATCACCTATTTTTATCTTCTTAATACTTTCTTTAATGACCTCTAAAGGTACTAAATGATCCATACAACCATCGATGG
>DVLR01000325.1 GCA_018715425.1 Candidatus Merdenecus merdavium | reverse complement strand
GGATCATCCGTTGGATGGTTTGGTTGTAAACGTGCAGATAGCGTTCCAGATTCCCCGATTGTAGTATTACAGTGAGCCGTTACTCGGATTTTACTGGCGCCATAAACTAAATCCATATTAGACATTAGCTTTGTAACGGCAGAAATCATTTCGGCAGTCAATCCTCTGGAAACTCGTCTGATATCAGCTCCAGTTGTTTCTTCATCTAAAATCCACTCTCGAAGTTCTGAAACCGTCCAACCTTTGATTTCGTTATAAATAGATTCGTTTACATCATCTTGAATAATTCTTGTAACTTCATCTAGTTCATAAGGAACAACTGGATGATTTCTTAGATCCCCTAATGTAAAATTAGCTACTACTACTTTTGCTGCTACTCTTTCTTCTGCTGTCTCTGCAGCTAAACCTGCTAATTTATCACCTGACTTTTCTTCATTGGCTTTTGCCATTGCTTCTTTTAAACTTTTGAATTCATATACATGTCCAAAAAGCTTCGTTTTTAATATCATATATCTGGACCTCCATGTTCTAAAATAAATAACAGTCTTGTAAGTTCTTTTCATCCTCAAGAATGAAACACCAATGTTTTGACCACTACGGGCAAAACATTCCCCTTTGCAATAGGCTTACCTACATCTATATAATCACCATTTTCAAGCTTAATACTATCCAAACAAACAACATCCTTTTGATGATTTAACTTTCCGTAAATTGTTTGACCTAAAACTTTTGCCATATCTTGTTCTACAATGATAATAAGAGGTAACTTACGATTTAATAGTTCCTGAGCACCTGCAATAATCCCTTCCGCATAATCTAAAACATTCTGGAAGGAAGGGTTTTTTTTTCCTTTCAGAGCAATTGCTACCCTCTGTAAATCTCCCTCTAACTTAAACCACTCTAGTTTTTGATGTAAGGCAGTGATAAGCCCTTCTTTTCCTCGGTCTTCCTCTTCTTCATCAAGCTTTAAAATTGGTAGGTTTTTGATTGGAAATATCTCTCTTGTATAGGTGATCGTACTGCCACTGATTTCTGTTGTATGAGCACCTGCACCCACCACTGTAGCTCTAATGGTTTCTACTGGTTTTACTAGATTGAGTTTTTTGCATAAATCTGATTTCTTAATAGCTTGTCCTAATAAAACACCGATATCACCATATTTAAAGAAATCCGTATCCATTTCTTCTTTGTAGATATGATCTGCAACTCCACCTGAAAAGCTAATATTTTCTATCTTTTCTGTGACATGAATGGTTTTATTTGTCATGATTTTACGAAATTCCTCTGTAGAAGGAATCAGACCAATGCTCATCATTAAAATCTTTACCATTTCATCTATCAATGGAGCTAAGTTTTCTTTCGTAGCTACAGTACCAATCTTTAAAGGAAGTCCATGTTCCTTGATTAGTTCCTTTAGTTTTTCTGCTATATAAGTAATTTTATGTGTATTTTGATCAATCCTTACCAATCGTCCCCCAATGTCTAAGCAGCCAGTATCTTTCACATTTCCTCGTTTAAATAATGCCAAATTACTGGTTCCTCCACCAATATCCATATTGACTATGGTGGTACTATGCTCCTTAGAATATTGATCAGCTCCTGCGCCTTTTCCTGCAATGATACTTTCTAAATCTGGACCCGCCGTAGCCACAACAAAGTCTCCTGCAAAACCACTTAATTTTTCTAATACATCTCTAGCATTTTCTTTTCTGGCGGTTTCTCCTGTAATAATGACTGCTCCAGTATGAATATGAGATTGATCTATTCCTGCTTTTTGATACTCTTCTTCGATTATTTTTTTAATCTTAGTACCATCAATTTGATTCTCAGACAGCAAAGGAGTAAAGTAAATATCACTCCTATAAATAATCTCTTTATCTACTATAACGATCCTTGGCACGGTATAACTAGATGCCATATTCTCTATGATCAGCTTTGAACATACCATCTGAGTCGTACTAGTTCCAATATCTATACCAACGCTTAACAGCTCTTCTCTCAATTTTTTTACCCCACTTATCTTTTCCTTTACTATGACTTCACAACAAGCCTAAGATTTTAATTTCATCTTTCTTTATCCTTTTAAGTATTCTCATTTAAGACCTTATCTAAATACTGAAATAACTCCTCTATCCCTACATTATCTACCGTATCCACTTCAAATATCCGCTGGACTCCTGCATTCTTCAGAACCTGTCTGGCTCTATCTAAATTTTGTTTTTGATCAACTAGATTCATTTTTGTAATGATCCCGATGATCTCTTTACCAAAAGTCGATGCAAAGGAAGGCGGAATATAATTTTCTTCCACCGTTGGGTCTGCTACTAAAGCAATGACTTTTGCATCAACAGCCGACATAATAATGCCGCTGTATAATCTCCTGTTTTCTAGATATTCGCCAGGTGTATCAATGGCATTGCTGTATACTTCTACACTTTGTGTCTTCTTATATTTTAAGTCCATCTCATTTAGCTTTTGGCATAGAGTGGTTTTTCCACTACTGGTTTTACCTATAAAAATAACTTTTTCCATATCTATGTCCTCGTAATTTTTGTTGGAGTAAATCCCAATACTACTTCGAGGACATGTAAAATCTCTACAATCCCTGCTTCGACGGAACTTACATCTCCAGTAATCACCAATGCACCACTAAACCTATCGATGAAACCAATGGAAACATGAGAGGCTTTCGTAGCAATATCTGCTGCTATAATGGCTCCTTCACTTGGAGTAATGGTTAAAATTCCAATAGCATCCACATGTTCTTCTATTAATCCTAACTTTTTATAAATATCATCCAATGGACTTGCAATGACATGAGCAAGAGTGACCTGCTTTCCAGGAACAAATTCTTGTATAATTCTTTGCTTATCTTCTAATTGCATGTCTTCCTCCATTCTATCCCCTATCCCATGGCTCCCTTCTAAACAATCTCATGTAAGATTGATAGAATATCTTCTTTCGTAGCCATTCTAGGATTGGTGTCTATTGTACTGTCTTCTAATGCTCCTAGAGCTATTTCAACTTCGTTAGAAGCAAATTGATCTTTTGTCACGTTACATTCTAAAATAGACGATGGCATCTCCATAGATTTCTCCAACTTTTTTATTTCATTCATTAAGTTTTTAACACCGCTTCGAACATTTCCTCCACCAAAGCCTATTAAATGAGCCAATCTGGCATATTTTTTCGCTGCTTCGCTGTAAGATGTTTGATTGTATCCCTCTATGTTGGCGTTAAACTCAATAATATATGGCAATAGTATTGCATTGGTTCGACCATGGGGAACATGAAGCTTTCCACCAATATTGTGAGCCATAGCATGGTTAAGTCCTAAGGAGGCCATATTAAATGCAAGTCCAGCTAAACAAGATGCATGATGCATTTTTTCTTTTGCAACTAGATCATCTGCAGAGTCATAAGATCGCTTTAAATATTGAAAAACAAGTTGAGCCGCTTTCTCTGCAAAAGCATCTGAAAAATCTGTGGCTTTTGTAGAAACGTATGCCTCAATAGCATGGGTCAAAACATCCATACCAGTATCGGCAACTGTGGCTGGTGGAACTGATTTTACTAGTTCTGGTTCTAAGATAGCGATATCTGGTAGCAATTCATCAGAAATCAATGGATACTTCCTCCCCTTTTCCTGATCTGTAATCACAGCAAAGGAAGTAACTTCTGAACCTGTTCCACTGGTGGTCGGAATTGCAATGAAGGTAATATCCTTTAAATTTCCTATTTTCATAGCTAAATCTTTAATGGCTTTCGCAGCATCAATAGCAGAACCTCCTCCAAGGGCTAAGATCACATCAGGAGCAAAAGCTTTAGCTTCTGTTACTCCTTTTGCCACAAGCTCAACTGGCGGATCTGGAACGATATCACTAAAAACATGATAGTTTCCAGCAGTAAAAAATTCTGTTACTTTACCAATTAAGTTGGACTGTACCATGAAGGGATCTGTAACAATCAGGATCTTTTGATCTCTTATGGTTTTCAAATATTCCAATGCATTTTGTCCAAACTTAATCTCAGTCTTTACTTTAAATGTATCCATGTCGCCTCCTATCTGTTATATATCCAAATATTTTTTCTAATTCATTCCATATTCATATCTTAAGATATCCTTTGATAAAAATTGATTAATTATTCATTGATACACAAAAAAAGAAGTTGTATTTGATTTTTATGAATCAAATACAACTTCTTTATTTATTCTTGAAGATGATTTACTCCGTCATCATTGCCTTAATCATTTCTAGTCCTGATTCACCAATCATAAAGACTGGCGTTTTTACAGGCTCAAATTTTAATAAACTCATGGATATCTGAGCAAAAGCAATGACATCTACTTCCTCCGCCAATTGATACAAAGCCTCACAGACCATCTGATCGTGCTCTTTCCGATTTCCTTTACAAAGTACATCAAAGGCTCCATCAACAACTTTAGTAACCATGTCAATTTCTTTACCCATTTGATCTGCCTTTTCCTGAATGACTCTTCCAATGGCCATTGGGCTAGTTGGTAAGGTTGCTAGGATACCGATTCTTTTCCCAGCCTTGACTGCTGCTGTGGCTACTGGTTCTTCAATATTAAGAATGGGAATATTGAGCAAAGGTTTTATATACTTTGTAGCTTGATTCACGGAAGTACAAGTGACTAGAATACCATGGGCACCAGAATCTTCTGCTGCTTTTGCATAATGGTACATTCTTGATGCAATATCTGGAGTCATTTCATCATATTTACGTGTGTCCAATAACAGACTATCATCCATAATATTAAAGATTTCGATATCTTTGTTTTTCTCCTCAAAAGGTTTTACAAATGGATGATAAATAATCTCCATGAAATTATT
>DVLR01000031.1 GCA_018715425.1 Candidatus Merdenecus merdavium | reverse complement strand
TAAATTTGGAGATATTTTATGTTTGGATGAGGCAAAAAAGATTCTTTATCTAAAAGGTTCATCGGGGAGTGGAAAAAGCACCCTAATGAGAAAGGTAGCCACTACCTTTGAGGAGAAGGGGATTGAGGTTGATTATATTCATTGCTCTAATAGTGTGGATGATCTAGATGGTATTTGCATAAGAGAGAAGGGAATCAGCCTAGTGGACGCTACAGCACCTCATATCTGCGATCCAAGGGTGCCAGTTGCCATAGATGAGATCTTTAATTTGGCGGATTTTATTGATAGAAATAACGTGCGGAAACATGCAGAAGAATTACTTAAACTTCAAATTCAAAAAAAACCTTATTATCACAAGGCATACAGCTATTTAAATGCAGCATGTAAGATTTATGAGAATAATATTTATATGTATCAACAGTCGCTGAATCAAGTAATGCTAAAAGATGCAATGGAAACAGAGATAAAGCCGTTTTTTTTAGAAAAACTTTCTGCTAGATCAGGTTTCAATCGCAGTTTTTTTGCTAGTGCAGTTTCACCCCAAGGTATGGTTAGCTATTTGGATAGTTTAGTAAAAGACATGACCATCGTTGCCTTAAAGGGAGAAAGTGGAATGGGAATGGATCAGATGCTTCTTGCTCTTCGGGATACGGCAAATAGTCGAGGATACTATACGGAAAGTTGCTTGTGTACCCTAAATACTGAAAAAATAGATCATTTATTAATTCCTGAGAAAAAGTTAGCTTACATTACTTTCAATCAGTACCATACCACGGAAGAGAAAATTCATAGAGTCATTGATTTTGAAGAATTTTGCGATATGGAGTCATTAAAGGATCATAGATTGGAGATTCAATATAATCAGAAAATTTTTGAAGAATTACTTGAAAAATCAATGAACATGATGGATGCACAAAAGGTTGTTCATGATAAGATTGAGAAATTATATATAAATAATATAGATTTTGCAGGTCTAGATCAAGCTTTCTATAAAATTTTAGATATCATCCAAAGTTCCATACAGGAATAATATTTATTATTTCACCTCCTGATGTTTTATAGTAAGGTATCAGGAGGTGAAAGTAATGTGGTAGATCCTGATCCTATGAAGGATAACTAAGAACAAAGAGTTTATTCATCATAAGGATGTGGAGTATCTACTTCTGGAATGTTATCATCATCGTAAGCAGAAGAGTAACGCAATTCTCTTGCAGTCTCTGGATCATAATAAACATCCTTTAGGGTATTATCATTTAAAGATTTAGTCTTGTTTTGTTTAGCGGCATTCTGAGTTTCTTGTCTTTTTTTAGAGGTTTCTTTATACATAAGATCATCCTTTCTAAGATTTATTTTAGAGCAGCAAGTTCACTGCTCCTAAGAATAGGTTAAGCAAAGGGTGAAATAATATACACAGATAGGATCGATAAAAGTAGTATGTAAAAAAATGCTTAAAAATTCACAATTGTAACATAATTCATTGCTATAATAAGCACATTGAAGATGGTGGAGGGATAAAAGATGGATAAAATCAAGATTCTTGTAGTGGATGATGAAAGTAGAATGAGAAAATTGGTGAGAGATTTTTTAATAAAAAAAGATTTTGATGTCATAGAGGCAATCGATGGTTCGGAAGCCATAGATATATTCTTTAGCACCAAGGATATTGGATTGATTATCTTAGATGTTATGATGCCAAAGATAGATGGATGGGAAGTATGTCGAGAGATCAGACAGTATTCAAAAGTGCCCATTATTATGCTAACAGCTAAAGGAGACGAAAAGGACGAGCTTCAAGGATTTGATTTAGGAGTAGATGAATACATATCAAAGCCATTTAGTCCCAAGATTTTAGTTGCAAGAGTTGAAGCGATTTTGCGTAGAACCAATCTGGCAATTAGCGAAGAAGTAACATCTGTTGGGGGAATTGAAATTAATCGTGCCGCCCATCAAGTAACCATAGATGATAATCCAATTGAACTTAGCTATAAGGAATTCGAATTACTCAATTATTTTATAGGAAATCAAGGAATTGCTTTATCAAGAGAAAAGATTCTAAATAACGTATGGAATTACGATTACTTTGGTGATGCAAGAACCATTGATACACATGTGAAAAAATTACGGAATAAACTTGGAGATAAAGGTGATTATATCAAGACCATTTGGGGTATGGGATATAAATTTGAGGTGGAATAATGAAGCACTCCATAAAAAAACAAATGGCAATGTTAATTGTAGCTTGTATTTCTGCAGTTGCTTTGGTTAGTTGGGGAATAAGCTACTTCTTTCTGGAAGACTATTATATTGCCAAAAAAAGTGAAGTATTGATTAATGGATATAAAATTTTAAATCGAATGACACCAGTTGGAGATAGTAATATCGAAAACAATATTGAACTTAGAAAGTTTCTAGGTAATAACAATTTGAAATTTGGAATGACCTATTGGACAAATGGTAAAGAAGTGACTGCTTATACCGATGTTTTATCTAGAACAACTCTAGAAAAAAAGATGCAGGACTATATATTTAAAGATATTATCGAAGAACAGCAAATATATGGTAAAACATATAAAGCAACAGATAAATATAGAATACGTAGAGTTAATTCTCCCATATCTGATATAGAAGGTAGTGGTTTTCAAGAAGAAGTGGAGATGACAGGGCAACTAGAAGATGGATCTTATTTTGTATTCACGACTCCCATAGAGAGTTTGCGTGTAACTGCAAATTTGACCAGCTCTTTTCTAGGAATTGTTTTTAGTATTGGAATCATTATTAGTGTCATTATCGTTTGGTATATTTCAAAAAAAGCAACGGAACCTATCATGGAGCTAGTAGATATCTCAGAGCGAATGACGCAGTTGGATTTTAATGCAAAATACAAAAGCGGTGGGAAAAATGAAATAAGCCTACTTGGAAGACATTTTAATCAAATGTCAGAAACTTTAGAAGAAAAAATATCAGAACTTAAATCAGCCAATTTAGAATTGCAAAAAGACTTAGAAGAAAAAGTACAAGTGGATGAAATGAGAAAAGAATTTTTATCCAATGTATCTCATGAGCTAAAAACGCCTATTGCATTGATTCAAGGATATGCTGAAGGATTAAATGAAGGGATTAATGATGATGATGAAAGTAGAGAGTTTTACTGCAATGTAATTATGGATGAAGCCAATAAGATGAACATAATGGTAAAAAAACTTTTAACTTTAAATCAAATTGAATTTGGAAAAGAACAAATAGCTTTAGAACGTTTTGATATCATTACCTTAATAAGGGGAGTGCTTCAGCATTCTGATATATTATTGAAACAAAAAGAAGCAAAGGTAGTCTTTAATCATATAGATCCTATTTATGTTTGGGCGGACGAGTTTAAAATAGAAGAGGTGGTAAGTAATTATATTTCCAATGCTATCAATCACTTGGATTATGAAAAGATTATCGAGGTTCGAGTATTAGAAACTGAAAAGACTGCCAGAATCTCTGTATTCAACACTGGTAATCCAATACCAAAGGAAGATTTAGATAATGTTTGGGTAAAATTCTATAAAGTAGATAAAGCGAGAACTCGAGAATATGGTGGTAGTGGAATCGGCCTTTCTATAGTAAAAGCAATTATGGATTCTTTCCATAAAGAATATGGAGTAATCAATTATCAAAATGGAGTAGAGTTTTGGTTTGAGTTGGATAAGGATCAAGTGAATAACGAAAATAAAAATGTAGAAGAAGAGCTTTAAGAGAAGAGAAAAATCTTAGGAGGATACGTCAGAAATTAAAAAATAGACATATCCTCCTTCAACATTTAAATGTGCAACAACAATTATCATGAATGATCTCATAAATTGGGAATTTGAGAGGAAAAAAGCATTAGAAAAAAATTTGTCAAAAAACTTGTTTTTATCTGTTGACAAAGATATTATACCATGATATTATATATAAGCTGTCAGCAAGACATTAATTCGTTTTACTAATAAATAAAAAAAGTTGTTGACAGAGCTTGTGAGATGTGATAACATATAAAAGTTGCTGTTGACGAGATAGCAAAACAACATGAAACATAAGCAAAGTAATATCATTACCAATGAACATTGATAACTAAACAGAATCCAACCCTGAAAATTCTAAACGGTTTCCATAAGAAACCACAAGAGATTTTTCA
>DVLR01000324.1 GCA_018715425.1 Candidatus Merdenecus merdavium | reverse complement strand
CCTAAACGCTCTACAACAAAAGCCTGTGCTTGTGGAACAATTTTGATACATGATCCAAGAATCAACAATATGATTACCACAATTGCTACTAATAAAATAAATTCCATACTCTTATCCTCCTACTTTTTCTTTTACAATCAATTTCACACCAGTGACTCTAAGGACTGTTACTACTCTTCCTGGTTCTATTTCGGCCTCCCCCTGCTCCGTTCTGGCTGTCCATTCGATACCATTTAACATGACTTTTCCTGTTTCTAAATCATTATTAATTCTTTCTTGAACAATCCCCGTTGTTCCAGCAAGAGAGTCAACATTGGTTTTGATCCTTCCTTTGTTTATATATCTGGCCGCAAAAGGTCTTGTAAAGATTAGAAGCACAATGGATACTACTAAAAATAAAGTAACTTGCCAAACCAGATCTACATGTAGAAGTGCCGCAAGAAATGCAACCAAAGCACCACCTGCAAACCAGATCGTCGTTAAGCCTAATGTAGCCAACTCAATAATAACTAGAATCACAATTAAGATCAACCAATATAACGCTTCCATCCTTTTTCCTCCTCCCTTTTTACCTACCACTTCCTTTGATTGTGGTACTTGATGTTACATTTATCATACACCAACTGTTTTTTAATTGCAATATAAACAAAGAGATATGAGATCGACTTTACTGTCTGATCTCATATCTCTTTTATCACTTTTTATTTGATGATTGATTTTATATTTATATTAATAAAATGTTTGATTTCCTATGACTAATCCGTTTCCTCTACCAGAATGGAAGAATAATCTGCCACCTACATTATTGGCTCCGTTTAATACATCCTGTGCCGCCTGGTAACAATCGGATCTAGCTCCACTAGATAATACTCCTGATAATACTCCTGATGATGCTGGTGTGAACTGTCCACTTTGATATACCACATCTGTTATGGTATTTGGGAATGAGCCGCTATTTACACGATTCATAATTACTGCCCCTACAGCAACTTTCCCTTCATAGCTTTCTCCACCTGCTTCACACTGTATGATTGCAGCTAATAAATCTAACTCACCACGAGAAGCAGAAGTTGCCACTCCTAAAGTTTGAACCGTTTCTCTATTCTCTTCTGCTGCTTGCTCTAATGTTTTTGCTTCTTCTAAATTTTGTTCTACAGTTACAAATTCTGATGCAACATAGGCTACAGTATTATTTCCAAGTTCAATTCCTGTCCATTCTTCTCCAGGCTCTAGCACTTTTAGCTGTGTTCCTTCTTTTGCAACCTTTTTAACGGAAGCATTCTCATCTGCCTGTTCTCTAACATTTAGTCCTTGAACATTTACAGTCGCTACAACTGGTGTTACTTCGTTTGCAAGGCTTTTTGCTTCTTCTGCATATACAACGTATTTATTATTTACATACCCTTCAACATCTCCAGAATGAATTTTAGTCCATTCCTCGCCCACTTCTAATACCTCGGCGATAGCTCCCCTATAAAGTATCCCGACTTTTGGTGCATCCACATTTGGCTCCTGCCTAACATTTAAGCTATGCTCAACGTCAGCGGCTAAATAGGATTCCCATTGAATATTATCTGTAGTATCCTCTGTCTCTTCTGGTGTGCTCTCTTGATCTGTGCCTTTCGTCTCTTCTCCTGCGTCTACATCTTCCACTGTTGCTTCTGAAACAATGGCGGCATCTTTGGTATCAACAGAATCCGTTTCTGTATTAGCTAAAGCCGTTAACGAAGTTAACATGGATAATGCGAATACGGATGCTGTGTATCCTACCATTTTTTTAAATTTCATTTTGACCTCCTAAACAATTGTTACGAACATAATCATTACATAGATTTTAAATTCGGAGTACAATTGTTACGAATTTGTTAAATATATTACGGATTTATTCTAACAGAGTTTCAATTCTATGTCAAGACAATCTTTATATAAATATTTCCAGAAAAAAAAGCCTACCGTCTTTGGCGGCAAGCTTCATACATGAATATAGATGATGCAACAGCGGCATTTAAAGATTCAACCTGTCCATGCATCGGTATTTTTATATAAGTATCAGCGCAACGAGCAACTTCATCACTTAATCCATTTCCTTCATTTCCAATGAAAAAAGCGGTTCCTTCTATATAAGAATATTCATCATAAAAGGCCTTTCCTTTTAAATGTGCTGCATAAGTTTTGATCCCTTTTTCTTTTAAAACAGGCAGAACCGTTTCTATAATATCTGCATAGATAAAGGGCATTCGATAAATAGAACCCATAGTCGATCGAATCACTTTGGGATTAAAGATATCTACGGTATGTCTACTTAAGATCATTCCATCTACTCCAGCACCTTCACCAGTTCGTAAAATAGTCCCTAAATTTCCTGGATCCTGAAGGTTTTCTAATACCATTAATAAAGGGTTTTTCTGATTCAGAAGATCCTCTAGCTGATAAGAAGGCTGTTTCATGACACATAAAATTCCTTGAGGAGTTTGAGTATCCGAAATACTTTTAAATACTCGGTCTTCCACAACTTGTACTGATATCCCCTCTAAGAGAGGATGATCTTCATGAGCCAAGTAAAAGCTTTCTGATAAAAAAACACTAAGGATCCAATCTCTTGGTGCTTCTACAAACATCTTCCATCCTTCAACTAAGAAAACCCCATCTTCATTTCTTACTTTTGCTTTTTTATTTAGTTGAGCAATATATTTGATCTGTTTATTACTACTGCTGGTAATCATATTTACCTCCGTGTAAAGGGTTTTCTTAATAAATGAGATCCATCCATCATACAGAGAGGGATTTACTTACTTCAAATTGATATTCTGAAATACCTTTCGTCATGGCTAAGGCTTCATCAATATCAAAGTCTACATACTCTCCAGCTTTATGTCCCACTACTCGGTTTGACTTTCCTTCTAATAATAAATCTACAGCATATGCACCCATAATTGATGCATATACCCTATCTTTACATGTTGGGCTTCCACCTCTTTGCATATGTCCTAAAATAGTTGCTCTTGTTTCTACTCCAGTAGCTGCTTCGATTCTCTTAGCCATACTTGTTGAATGGCCAATTCCTTCAGCATTAATAATAATATGGTGTTTTTTACCTCTCTTACGGTTTGCAATAATATTATTAATGATTTTTTGTTCATCGTAATCATATTTTTCAGGTAAAAGAATATCTTCCGCTCCATTGGCTATACCGCACCAAAGTGCTATATATCCTGCATTTCTACCCATAACTTCGATAATACTACATCTTTCGTGAGACGTTGAAGTGTCTCTTACTTTATCAATAGCTTCCATAGCTGTATTTACAGCAGTATCGAAACCAATGGTATATTCTGTACAGGCAATATCAAGGTCAATGGTTCCTGGAATACAGATGGTATTAATACCAAGGCTGGCCAACTTTTGTGCTCCTTGGAAAGAACCGTCTCCTCCAATCACTACCAAACCATCGATACCATGTTTTTTACAAACCTCTGCTCCTCTTTGCTGACCCTCTGCTGTACGAAACTCCGCGCAGCGAGCTGTATATAAAATCGTACCACCACGTTCTATGGTATCCGATACATCACTTGCATGTAAGTCTATAATTTCTTCATTTAATAATCCATTAAAACCTTTTAAAATGCCTTTTACATTCATACCTTTTGAGATGGCTCTACGAACTACTGCACGAATTGCGCCGTTCATACCAGGAGCATCTCCTCCACTTGTTAGAACACCTATGGTATTAATTTTATTTTCCATTATAAACCTCCTGATTAGTATCATGTTGTGAATTTATGTTTCAAGAAAAAAACATTATCCACTTCATTCTATATTATTTTCTTCCTATTTTCAATACTCTTTTCTACAACTTTCACATTGTTTTCGCCAAAATATCCTTGTAAACCATCAAGCAGCTCTTGGTTAATCTTTACATTTTTATTGTTTGGCAATCTTTTAATGGATTTTGGTTCTTTTACATAAATCACTACAGCATCATTTCCATCGGAATGTTGGATCCTTTCATATAAATCCTTTTCTTGTTTTAAAAAGTCTTCTATAGTAGGAAATTGGATCCATAATTCTTTCGGCACCAAATCAAAGGGTATGACTTGTTCACAAATGATCTTACTGGGTCTATCTTCTTCACAGGTAACTTTTCCCTTAATGAATACTTTGTTATCTTCCATTAATAGATTTGCATTTTTTTCAAAATCTCTTGGAAATACGACCACTTCCACCGTTCCTAATAAATCCTCGATGGTGATAAAGGCCATTGCTTGGTTATTTCTCGTATATTTTATGGTTTTCGAGGTAATCATACCGCCGATGATTTCTTTTGCCCCGTCTTTTACTTTAGATTCACCCGTTTCATCATCTAGCAGAAAATCTGATGTTACAGCCGAAATGTTTTTCTTCCATACTCCTTCGTATTCTTCTAAAGGATGCCCACTGATATATACACCTAAAACTTCTTTTTCAAAGCTTAACATCATCTCTTTTGAGTATTCCCCAACGTCTGGTAGTTTTACTTCATATTCCTTTTTTGTCTCTTCATCTGCAAGATCAAATAAACTCATTTGACCTGACATGGTATTTTTTTTGTTTTGATTTGCAGCCTCTAAAACTTGAACGTATACCATCATAAGTTGTTTTCTTGTCCCCGATAAGCTATCAAGGGCACCTGCTTTTATAAAGCTTTCAATGGTGCGTTTGTTTACTTCTTTACCAGATAAACGTTCCATAAAGTCTTGAAGAGTGGTAAATCTACCATGCTCCCTACGTTCTTTTACGATGGACGCTATGACAGGCCGTCCAATACTTTTAATGGCTGATAGACCGTATCTTATAGAGTTTCCGCTTACCGAAAAGGCACTTTCTCCCTCATTAATATCTGGTGGTAAAATCTCAATTCCCATCTGTCTGCAAGAAAAGATATATTCCGACACTTTTGCAGAATTGTCAATCACCGAGGTCATTAAAGCTGCCATATATTCTACTGGGTAATAATACTTCAAATATGCAGTTTGGTAAGATACTACCGCATAAGCCGCTGCATGAGATTTATTAAATGCATACTTAGCAAAGTCTATCATTTCGTCATAGATCGTATTGGCGACTTTTTCATCAATTCCATTTTTTATGCATCCTATTACGCCTTCTTCTTCATTTCCATATACGAAGTTCTGTCGTTCTTTTTCCATAACCGATGCCTTCTTTTTAGACATAGCACGTCGTAAAAGGTCACTTCTTCCCAAAGTATATCCACCTAAAGCCTGAACGATCTGCATAACCTGTTCTTGATATACGATACAGCCATAAGTAGGCTCTAAAATTGGCTCTAGCTCTTTGCATTCATAATGGATGGTTTCTGGATGATTCTTACCTTTGATGTATCTTGGGATAAAATCCATGGGACCTGGGCGATACAAAGAAATACCAGCAATAATATCTTCCAGACTATTCGGTTTTAATTCTTTCATAAAGTTTTTCATCCCCGCACTTTCAAGCTGAAAAACGCCCTCTGTATGGCCTGTTCCTATAGATGCTAAAACTTTTTCATCATCAAAATCAATATGATCTATATCAATCTCTGTTCCAGAGCTCTTCTCTGCTAATTTTACAGCGTTTTGAATAACCGTTAATGTACGTAGACCCAAAAAATCCATTTTTAAAAGTCCCAGCTCTTCTAGAGTTGTCATGGTAAACTGAGTGGTAATAGAGCCATCAGATGCTCTAGATAAGGGAACGTATTGATCTGCTGCCTCACGGCTGATCACTACTCCTGCAGCATGCATAGAAGTATGCCTTGGTAATCCTTCCAGCCGTTTTGCCATATCAATCAATTGCTTCACTTGGGGATCTTCTTCATAAACCTTCTTTAATTCTTTGGTCTTTAATGCTTTTTCTATGGTGATGCCTAATTCATTTGGGATCATCTTGGCAATGGTATCGGCCAATGCATAAGGAAGATCCATAGCCCTTGCTACGTCACGGATTACACCTCTTGCTGCCATAGTACCAAATGTTACAATCTGTACCACCTTATCTTTTCCGTATTTTTCTACAACGTAGTCAATGACTTCCTGCCTTCTTTCAAAGCAAAAGTCAATATCAATATCGGGCATAGATACACGCTCTGGATTTAAGAAACGTTCAAAAAGAAGTTGGTATTTAACGGGATCAATATTAGTAATTCCCAATGTGTAGGAAACAATACTTCCTGCTGCTGATCCCCTTCCTGGTCCTACAATAATATCGTGATCCCTTGCATACTTTATAAAATCCCAAACAATAAGGAAATAATCCACGTATCCCATTCGTTTGATGATCTCTAATTCATACTTTAAAGATGATGCAATGGTGCCATCATCTTTGGGATAACGTTCTTTTAATCCTTCATAACATAATACATTTAAGTATTCCCATGAATCGTATGGTTGTGGTACATCGTATCGAGGTAATCTGGTGACTCCAAATTCAATTTCCACATGGCAACGCTGTGCTATTTTATAAGTATTTTCTAAAGCCTGCTTCGCATAGGGAAATAACTCTTCCATTTCTTCTGGAGACTTTACATAAAACTGTCCACCTTCATAGCGCATACGATCTTCATCATCTACCTTTTTATTCGTTTGAATGCAGAGTAGAATATCGTGAGGAGTTGCATCCTCTGCATAAGTATAGTGAACATCATTGGTTGCAACCAGCTCTATTCCTAGCTCCTGGCTCATGTTCATCAACCGTTGATTGACCAATTTTTGTTCACTCAACCCATGATCTTGAAGTTCCAGAAAAAAGTTTCCCTTGCCAAAAATATCTTCATACTTCTTGGCACATTTACATGCTTCATCATAAAGTCCTTTTACTAAGTACCGCTGAACCTCTCCACCTAGACAAGCGCTTAATGCTATAATTCCTTCATGATACTGTTCTAACACCTCTTTATCAATACGTGGCTTATAATAATAACCTTCTGTAAATCCAATGGAAACAATCTTCATTAAGTTTTGATAACCCACCTGATTTTCCGCCAATAAAATCAAGTGATAATACCTATCTTCTCCACCAGTCAATTCTTTATCAAATCTAGAGTTCGGCGCCACGTAGACTTCACACCCTAATATGGGTTTGATACCAGCGGCTTTGGCCTCTTTATAAAAATCTATGACTCCAAACATAACACCGTGGTCAGTGATTGCCGCACTATCCATGCCAAGTTCCTTTACTCTGGCTACATATTCTTTTATTTTATTAGAACCATCTAACAGACTATACTCTGTATGGACGTGTAGATGTGTAAAATTCATGTTTTTCCTCATTTCTACTCTTTTATTTCTTCTGGTTTCTTTACATCAACATTCTTGCTCCTATCTCTGTGAGTAACATCATGATGATACAAATGGTTGCACCGACCACAAAAGATGGGGTGATCAATTTCGTTTGCTCTACCCTTGGTCTAGGGACATGGTATGGATGGCCGTACATATCCACTAGTTCCACGGGATCTCCATTTGGATTACCGTACATATCCACTGGTTCCATAGGATCTCCATTCTGGTTACCGTACATACCCACTGGTTCCATAATCTCATCATTATATGGATCCATGAAGAAAAGATATTCATCTCTATATAATTCCCTGGCATGTTTAGAAAAAATACTCTTAAGATAGTTCCACCGATGATTGCTCTTGCTAAGAAGGATTAAAAGGAATATAGCGATTGGTGTAAAAATCAAAGCAAGGATCAAATACGTCATAATAGATACTCCTAAACTAGGCTCTACGGTCTCAGAAACCTGTGGTATTTTTTCAAATAACCACATGAGAAAAACACTATTTCCATTAAATATAAAGTGTGCAAACATAGGTGCTACAATGGTTCCCGTTGCTTCTTTTAGTAATGCAAAGGTAAATCCAAGAACAAAGGCATAAATAAATTGATTGATATTCATGTGAAACAATCCAAATGCTACTCCACATAATAAAGCTCCACCTAAAACATTTTTTTTCTTATAAGCTTGAAACAACACACCTCTAAACACGAACTCTTCACAGATTCCTGGTAATACTGCTAAGACGAGTAAGTTCACCATAAGTGGATTCCCTTCCATTCCTGTTGTGGTTTCTCCAATAAAGTTATTTACGAAAATCGTAGAGATTAAGTTTAACAAGGTGGTTAAAGGCATAATACAGATGGTAAATAAGAATGTCAAAAAAACATTGGAGATTTTCAATGGATGAAATCCTATGGTTTCCTTGATATTTTCTCCTTTATACTTTAGATAAACTACTGCTGGGATGATAATGGATGCCTGTGAAATCACAAGGGATAATTCAACAGAAAAAAACACCTCATTTCCAGTTATTCCATATAGAATGCCTTGAAAAATACTTGCTATGGTACCAACGCCCAGAAATATGATAACTGCTATTAAAAAAAATCTATTTGCACTTTTTATTCGATTCATAATCTTCCTTTCTTCCTTCGGTTCTTTTAAATCCTCATCACTTTTATATTATATCACACTCTATGGAAACAAAAAAGAAGCATCCTCCTTTCTTAGGAGAAACACTTCTTTCTTTATTACATGATTAGCCATTGATCATAAATGCAACTAATTTATCAATATCTTCTTTTTCATGAGCCACAATTTCTAACTCTGGTATCTCGCCATTGGAAAAAATATTAGCCATAGATACATATTGGGATAACTTGGATTTTAAGTTTAATCGATCTCCCTCTCCTGTAACTAATTCTACTTTCCCTTTACAGCTATCAATGACCTTAAAAAATTTGTCTATATCTGTTATATTCTGTACCTTCATTGAAACGCCCTCCTTCTATCCTT
The DNA here is from genome assembly GCA_018715425.1 of Candidatus Merdenecus merdavium. GTDB lineage: Bacteria > Bacillota > Clostridia > Lachnospirales > Lachnospiraceae > Merdenecus > Merdenecus merdavium. Next base: position 9,406 of record DVLR01000324.1, on the reverse strand, counting down.
ATATTATCATATTAAATAAAGAATCATACTATTATCATAATCGAAAACTTTCTAGAAATCAAACCTTTTTGATTCTATTTTCTGTTATTTCAATTTTCCCTTCTTTTAACAGCCTTCCAACTGCTCTTTTAAAAGCATTTTTACTTAATCCAAACTCTCTTTTAATCACTTCTGGAGAGACTTTATCATTAAATGGAAGAACTCCTTCGAATTCATCCATAACACGCAAAATCATCTCTGCGTCTTCATCCATTTGAAGATAAGCTTTCTCTCTCGTACTTAAATCTAACTTACCATCTTCTTTTACTTTCGTCACACGGGCTTTGATGGTTGTTCCAACCTTATATTTCCCTTGTGCCTCTTGTTTTTTAATTAGTCCAGAATATTTGTGATCAACAGCAACAAATACACCAAATTCTTCACTGATTTCATAAACGATTCCCTCTACTTGATCTCCCTCTTTATATGGGGAATCGGTGCGAAGATAGTCGTAAACCTTCATAGTAGCGCAAAGTCTCTCGCTTTTATCAATATATAATCCAACTAAATATTCTTGTCCAACATGAATAAAACCTGTTTGCTCTTTAAAAGGAAGAAGGAGATCTTTTTCTAAGCCCCAATCTAAAAAAGCTCCAATCTTACCTAGTTCTACTACTTTTAACATGGCTGTTTCCCCAACTTGAAAAACAGGCTCCCTTGTAGTAGCGATCATTCTATCTTTGGAATCTTTATATAAAAAGACTTCTAATGTATCTCCTATGGATGCGCCTTCTGGTACTTGTTTCTTAGGAAGAAGTACACGGTGTTCATCTCCGTCAAATTCCCCTAAGTATACACCGAAATCAACTTTTTTGATTATCATCAATTCTTGTTTTCTACCTAGTTCTTTCATATTCACCTCATATATTCTTTTTAAATTCAATTACAGCATAAGGTTTTAAAGTCTCATCACATAAAGCTACTGTGGTTCTGTTGTCCACCGTTTCTACAACAGGATAGATCCTATCTCCATAAACTGCTGCTTTTTTATATTCTGCCCTCATTTGAACAATTTCAAAATCATCTGGTAAAAATTCTCCTGCCATTTGAATATACTGACCATTATTAACATGGTGATTCGTATCGATATGATACTTTCTCACAGGAAAAGACTCCCTTTGTATGCCTCCTTTGGGAGCTGGTACCTTTCTGGACTCATATTCCATATCTAGAGGTTCTTCTATTTGATATCCAGTAACCTCATCTTCTGGTACTTTAGATGGTCGTCCAGTTTCTAAATCTACGAAGATCCATACGGAGTTAGCATATGCAGCATACTTTCCACCTTGATCTTCTATGACAAAATTTCTGCAACCATAAAAGCCTTTAAATTCATAAGGCCAAGTTTTTACTACGATCTCTTCTCCTAGTTCTGGGCGTCTATCTAAAACAATCTGCCAAGAGGACAACATCCATACATGCTTTTGCTTGGCTAATTGATCAATTCCAAGACCCACAGCCTCTGAATGAAAGGTACTACAATCCTGAAAATAATTTACGATAGAATTTAAGGTTAACTTTTTATCAACACCGATCTCGCTGTAACGTACTCTACTGTTTAATTCATATACCATAGCTCACTCATCTCTTTCTTCAATATATGGATGTATTATATCATAATTTGCTGGAAAATACAGTTATTTAATTTATTGTATTCTTCTTCATTATAGAGTCATAGTTATTCTTAACCAATTTACTTCTTATCAACACCGATCTCGCTATAACGTACTCTACTGTTTCATTCATATACCGTGGCTCACTCATCTCTTTCTTCAGCATATAAATTTATCATACAATAAACCCTTAAAATAACACAATTATTTCTTTAATCTTCAACAATGTTCACATACATATTAGTGCATATTGTCTATATTCTTTTTTTATTTTACATTTTTTTATTACTGTTGACTATGAAAGAACTGCATATTATAATAGCGATATAAGGAGGCGATTCCGATGATATTGGTAAATTCCTTTTTTATATTTTAATCATTCACACTTTATAAAAAAGGGAGATACAAATAGGATATTCCCAAAGTGATCGCATTAATGCAAATTATGTCATGAGAAAATATTGGGCACACACTATAGATGGCATTGATCCTGTTATTTATAGAACTACGTTTAACCATACATTCTCAGCAATTAAAGTGACTGATACTATAATTGGTTATACTTATAAGAATCCTATTTAAAGGAAGAGATATGAAAAATCAGAATTTTTTATTAAAAATATGTGGAATTTTATATTTAATTGCAGTTTCAATAGCTACATTTAGTTTGATTGCACAAGCAGCAAATGAAGAACTTTTATCGCCTATGTTCATTTACTTATCAACAGGACTAACAATCTCCTTGATATTACTTTCTTTTATAATAGAAAAAATATATTTAATAAAACATCCTGATGAAAAGGTCATTTGGAAAAATCATTTTAAATATAACACGCTACCTACATCATTAAGTTTATTGATTGCTGGAATAATATATATGCTACTTATATTGATTGTTTTTATTAAATAAGCAAAATCCAAAACCATGAAAAACACCTCAGACATTGATCGTCTGAGGTGTTTTTTATAGCTGGGCTAGAAGGATTCGAACCTTCAGATGACGGAGTCAGAGTCCGTTGCCTTACCGTTTGGCGATAGCCCAATTTCTCAACAAATTGTATTATAACCTATCTACCAAACCTTTTCAAGATCTTTTTTTACTTTTTTCTGTTTTTATTTGAATACTATAGTATCTACTCTTCTTCCTCAACATAAGGACGATCAAAGGTAATCACGCATTCATACTTAGGATCTATTTCTTTCATAGCTCTTTTGATCTGATTGCTGACTTTTTCCTCTTTCCCTTCATCATAGTTAAACGGCACCACCAGGTCAAAGATCAAATTCACCTGCTGGACACCATCCACCATACGAAAATCGTGGAAACTAAGCTCTGGATCTACTTGCTCTATGATCTGTTCTACAAAATTTTTCGTATTGAGGATCTTTTTATCCTTAGTTTCAATGGGATCCATGTGGATCACTAACAATATTCCGATTTTTTTATGAGCATCTCTTTCGATTTTATCGATGATTTCGTGGGATACATTAATATCCACATCTGACGGTACTTCTGCATGAATGGATCCCATACTTTTATTAGGTCCATAGTTATGTATGATCAGATCATGACTACCTACGATTCCATCGTAGCTTTCCACTAAATCTGTTACCCTTTTATATAGTTCTGGATCAATGGATTCTCCTATTAATGGCTCTAAGGTATCTTTTGCAATACCGATACCAGACCACATAACAAAAATTGCTACTAAGATCCCAATATATCCATCCATATTTTTTCCTGATAACTGAAAAACCACCAAACCGAATATGGTAGCAGAGGTTGCAACTACGTCTCCAATAGCATCTGCTGCCGTTGCGCTCATGACTTTAGATTGAATCTTCATCCCAAGTTTCTTATTAAAAAAGGCCATCCATAGTTTAACGCCTATGGAAAGGAACAAAAATATAATAGAGATCAAACGAAAGCTAATGGTCTCTGGAGATTGTATTTTTTTAATTCCATCTTTTAAAAATGTAAATCCTACTTCAATAATTAAAAAGGATACCATCAGTGCAGATATATACTCAATCCTTCCATGACCAAAAGGATGCTCTTTATCTGCTGGTCTATCTGCTAGTTTTACTCCTACAAAGCTAATGACACAAGAAGCAGCGTCAGATAAGTTGTTAAAAGCATCTGCCATAACAGAAATACTATTTAAAGCTATTCCGATTATGATTTTTACTACAAATAATAATAAGTTACAGATGATACCTACCACACTTGCTAAAACACCGTATGCCGTTCTCACAGTACCACTTTCTGTATTTTTATAATCTTTAATCCATGTCCGAACCAAAAAGTCTGTCATATCATTCCCTCTTTCTCATGTCTCTATCTTACTGTCTCCAGCTACCTTAGTCAATATTCTTTCCTTATATTTTTTCATTGAACCTTTTATGCTATTTACGGTTTTTATATAGATTGTGTTCATGGCCTGTGATGGCTGTTTTGCTATCCTTGTTGATAAATTACAACAAATGGTTTAACTTTTTCCTCTATATGGTATAATAAACCATAACTTATTTTAACCATGAAAGAAACCAAAGGAGAAAACACATGAGTACAAATAATTTAACTCTGCTAACTGATCTCTATGAGTTAACCATGATGCAGGGTTACTATATGAACCATTCCAATGAGCCTGTAATTTTTGATATGTTCTATAGAAACAATCCCAGTAAGAGTGGATATGCCATTGCTGCAGGTTTAGAACAAGTAGTGGAATATATTAAAAATCTTTCTTTTTCAGAGGAGGATATACAGTATCTACGTAGTTTGTCTTTATTTGAAGAAAGTTTTTTATCTTATCTTACCACATTTAAGTTCTCTGGTGATATCTATGCTATTCCAGAAGGAACCGTAGTATTCCCAAAAGAACCTTTATTAAAGGTTATTGCACCTATTATGGAAGCACAGTTAATCGAAACTGCACTGCTTACCATTATCAATCATCAAAGCTTGATTGCAACGAAAGCTTCAAGAGTGGTATATGCTGCAAATGGTGATGGCGTTTTAGAATTCGGTCTACGCAGAGCCCAAGGTCCAGATGCTGGTATTTATGGTGCCAGGGCAGCAATCATCGGTGGATGTGTGGGAACCTCCAATGTCCTTGCTGGAAAGTTATTTGATGTTCCAGCTAAAGGGACCCATGCCCATAGCTGGATTATGAGTTTCCCAGACGAATATACTGCATTTGAAAAATATGCCCATCTATATCCTAACTCTTGTACTTTATTAGTAGATACTTATGACACCTTAAAATCTGGTGTTCCAAATGCAATTAAAGTCTTTCAAAAATTAAAAGATGAAGGTCGATTAGGTCCTGGCTACGGTATCCGTTTAGATAGTGGCGATTTAGCTTATATCTCTAAAAAAGCCAGAAGAATGTTAGATGAAGCTGGTTTTCAAGATGCTATTATTTCTGCTTCCAGTGATTTAGATGAATATCTCATTGATAGTTTAAAAACTCAAGGTGCAAAGATCACTTCTTGGGGCGTAGGAACCAACTTGATTACTTCAAAGGATTGCCCTGCCTTTGGCGGTGTTTATAAGTTAGCTGCCATTAAATCAGAAGGGGATACAGATTTTCAACCTAAGATCAAGCTTTCTGAAAATACCGAAAAAATTACAAACCCCGGGAATAAAACCATCTATCGCGTCTACGAAAAGGCCACAGGGAAGATTAAGGCTGATTTAATTACTTTAGTTGATGAAACTTTTGACGAAAGCCAACCTTTGATGCTTTTTGATCCAATAGAAACATGGAAGAAAACGAAATTACTCGGTGGAACTTATACCTTAAGAGAGTTATTGGTACCTGTTTTTATCCAAGGAGAATGCGTTTACGAATCTCCAGAAGTTATGGATATCCAAGCTTACTGCCAAAACGAATTAGATACTCTATGGGATGAAACGAGACGTTTGATCAACCCACATAATGTTTATGTGGATCTATCTCAAAAGCTTTATGATATTAAGAGCAAGCTATTAGATCAAATGAGTATGAGAAACTTAAACTTATAATTACGATTTATACTTCTATTTAGAGCCAAACAGTCATACCTTCTTTTTTTACTGTTTGGTTCTAAATCAATGCCCCTGTTCATAGAATACATAGATATGAAGAAATTCCTAGAAAGGAGCCACTTCTTAATGGACTATGCAACTCTAGTGAATAAGCAACATCTCTTATCTTCTGATTATAAGCCAGAAGATTTAATCCCTGTAGAAATTCCTTTTGATGCCCCTACTTCTGATCCTAAGCGTTTGCTAAGGCGCAATGCAGCCCTTGCTGCCCAGTGTCTTTTTAACAGAAGTGCCGCCTGTGGTTTAGAACTATGGGGCATTTCTGGTTATCGATCCTTTGAAAGGCAACAAGAGATCTACCGTAACAGCATAAAAAAGAAAGGCATAGAACATACCAGTCAATTCATTGCTCCTCCTGGTAGTAGTGAGCACCAGACAGGCCTGGCTTTAGATGTTTCCTGCCCACAAATAGACTTTGATTTAGTGGATTCTTTTGAAGATACGAAAGAAGGGATCTGGCTAAAACATCATGCTGCTCTATATGGTTTTATTTTACGCTATCCAAAAGGCAAGGAAGATATTACAGGTTTTGCATATGAACCTTGGCATATTCGCTATGTAACAAAATCTCTATCACTCTATCTTAGCCTAACAGGCCTTACCCTAGAAGAATATTGGAAACATAAAAATAAGCAAATATAGCCTGCTGAGTAAGCTTCGTCAGCAGGCTGCTCTTTAATACATTCTATCATGTAATTTCTGTATGACATCCTCTATTCTTCTTTTGGGTTCCATGCCTTCTCCTGGTTGTGATACGTAAGATATGATCTGATCTTGTGTTTCTTTAGGTAATTGAGCATAATGGTTTAAGGCTTGTAAATCCATAGATAAAGACATGGTAAATCCAATTGGCATTTCATTTCTTTCCATCATCGTTCCTCCTACTGCTCCATCTGGCGACCTAAAAACATTGCCGCACAAGTAATGAGTTTTTGTTCTAGCTCTGTCATTGGCACTTTAAGGTTTTTTCCCAATAAAGCCACTGAACCAATGGCATCTCCTTGGCATATAATCGGAGTAATCGCTTGAGGATATGCTTCTATCTCATCATTGATGATACGAACATAAGACTTTTCTCCTGGCATTGCCAAAATATTTTCTCGCTCATTGATGGTATGTTCCAACTCTTTACTAATAAATTTACCCATAAAATCCTTTTTACTTCCTCCAGCAACAGCAATGATCTGATCACGATCTGTGATACATGCAATATGACCTGAAGATAAAGCTAGAGATTCCGCATATTCTTTGGCAAATGCGCTTAATTCTCCAATGGGAGAATATTTTTTCAGTATAATCTCTCCTTCTCGATCCGTGAAGATCTCCAGTGGATCACCTTCTCTAATTCTTAAGGTCCTTCTAATTTCCTTTGGTATGACCACTCGGCCAAGATCATCTATTCTTCGAACAATTCCAGTCGCCTTCATTTCATGATTCCTCCATTTACTTTTGTCTATAATATTACACTTACTTCTCTAAATGTATTATCTGTAAGATAGAGGAATTTATTCTCTTTTTTTGAATTATAATAAGCTTATGAATAATTCTTTAATTTCTTCATAAGTCCCCTGCAAGTTTCCCTGGACCATTTGAGGACTTCCACCGCCCCTTCCATTAAATTCCTGATTTAATTTTTGTCCAATCCCTTTACAGTCTTGCTCCTTGCTTCCTATAATATAAGAAAACCCTTGATCTTTTCCTGGAGATAATGCCAATACCACTTTGCATCTTTCCATGAGCAAATTCACATACAGACGTAAATCATTTCCATTTAAGTTTTCTTTTACGCATAGATAGGATGTTCCTTCTTTTACTCCTTTTGCTTTTTCTTCTAAAAGCTCTTTTGTCCGTTCCATCATGTTTAATTTTAAGGTTTCATAGTCACTTTGCATTTTTTTTACGGCTCCATCTACCTGACCCGTTTTCGCCGATAACATTCTGGAAATATTCACTACCTGCTTATGTTTATTGTGGTAATCATCCAGTGCGTCTCTTCCTGCTAACATGGAAATTCTAACACCGCCTTTATGGGCTTGCAATCCTAACAATTTGATCAAGCCTATTTCTCCAGTAGTATTTGTATGAGTTCCGCAACAAGCACAAACATCAGCTCCTTCAATGACAATCACACGAAGATCCCTTTCAATTTCCATTTTACTTCTATATTCTAAGGTTTCTTCTTCTTCTTTTGTAGGATAGATTGCTTTTATAGGGATATTATCTCGGATATATTCATTGGCCTTTTCTTCTATTTCATCTAATTGCTCAGCTGTAATGGTTCCATTTAGATCTAGAGTTACGGCTTCACTCCCCATATGAAATCCAACATTATCATATCCAAATCGGTTGTGAATAATTCCTGTAACGATATGCTCACCAGAATGATTTTGCATAATCCTAAAACGTTTATCCCAAAGAATTTTCCCTTTGACATAAGTATCTGGTTCTAATTCTTCTGAAATACGATGGCGAATTTCTCCATCCATCATCTGAACATCTTCCACTGGATATCCATTTAATGTTCCTTGATCTGAAGGCTGACCACCACCTTCAGGAAAAAAAGCTGTTTGGTCTAAGATGACATCATATCCCTTTTTTACTGGTATGCACTCTATAACCTTAGCCTCAAACTCTTTTATATAAGCGTCATGTTCATATAATTTTATTGTTTTCATAAGTACCTCTCAACTATTTCATATTCTTCATCTATCTTAACATCTTCTCCTATGGAAGATCCACTCTTTTTATTGACTTTCTTATCATGAGACTTCACAAATATGCAGGAGATCACCCATGTGTAACCTTGATGAAATTAGAAATGGGAATTCTCAAAATAGAGAATTCCCATTTCTAATTAACAAGATCTACTTTAATACTTTCACTCTTTGATCGAGAGGAATAAATTCTTTTTCTCCTGCTGGTGCTACCATCTTACCAAATGGCATTTGACCGATTAAACGATATCCTTTTGGAATCTGTAGTTTTTCTTTTAGCTCTTCTTCAATCATTTCGGTATAATGTTGTAGCGTCGCTCCTAGTCCAACTTCTTCTAGTGCAGTCCAAATAATAAACTGAACGATTCCTTGTTCTTGTTGTGACCAAATAGGGAAATTCCCTTGATATAGAGGATATTTTTCCTGTAATTCTTCTACGACATTGTAATTTTCGTAGAATAAAATAGTTCCATATCCGCCCCGATAAGCGTCCATTTTTTCCTTTGTTGGAGCGAAGCTTTCTTCTGGTACAACCTTTCTTAATGCGGCTTCAATAGAATCCCACAACTCCACATGGTGCTCTCCTAGTAAAAGGATCACTCTACTATTTTGTGCATGGAAAGCTGTTGGTGCATATTTAACACTTTCTTTAATTAGATCTTCTAATTCTTCATCTGTAATGGTTGTTTCATTACTAATTGCGTAGATACTTCTTCTATTTTTTACTGCATCTAAAAATTGTCTATTCATCCTTTACATTACCATCTCCTGCCTGTATTAGGCAGTACCACAAGATTAAGGTTGGAAGAATCTATTGTGGTATCCTTTCTGATTTTTTTCTTCCAACTAGTTTTTACTTTATCTCTATTATCGTCTTTATTATTATTTTTTATTACTATATAGTAATAACTTGTATTTATTATACTACAAATAATTTTATTATGCAA
>DVLR01000323.1 GCA_018715425.1 Candidatus Merdenecus merdavium | reverse complement strand
CACTTTAGGAATAAGAGGTTTTTGCATGAAAATTTTTAATTATAGTTGCTGATTGGAGAATAACGATGAAAAGAACAAAAATAATTTGTACAATGGGACCAAATACAAACGATAGGGAGTTAATGAAAGAGTTAGCTAAAAATGGAATGGACGTTGCCAGATTTAATTTTTCCCATGGAGACCATGAAGAACAGTTAGGCAGAATTAAATTGTTACGCAGTGTTCGAGAAGAACTAGATCTTCCTATAGCAATGTTATTAGATACCAAGGGACCTGAAATACGTACAGGACGATTAAAAGATGGAAAAAAAGTAAACTTAAAACAAGGGCAGTCATTTACCCTAAGTACGGAAGAAAGAGTTGGAGATGAAACAGGTTGCTACATTTCTTATGCTGGGTTGGTTGATGAAGTAAAAAAGGGAAACCGCATCTTAATTGATGATGGTTTAATTGAACTAGAAGTTGAAAAAGTGATAGGAAACCAGATATTATGTACAGTGATCAGTGGTGGAGATCTAGGTGAGAAAAAAGGAGTCAACGTTCCCAATGTAAGTGTAAAACTTCCTTCTATTACCGAAAAAGACAGAGAGGATATCTTATTTGCAATCAAACAAGGATTTGATTTTATTGCGGCCTCATTTGTCCGAAATGCAGAATGTATTAAAGAGATGAAACAATTGTTAAGAGAAAACAACGGGGAACATATTAGCGTAATTGCAAAAATAGAGAATGCTGAAGGAATCAATAATCTAGATGAGATCCTTCATTATTCCGATGGAATCATGGTTGCACGTGGTGATCTAGGTGTGGAAATTCCAGCTAGTGAAGTTCCTTATATTCAAAAGACCATCATCAGTAAGTGCAATGCTAATTATAAACCAGTTATTACTGCAACACAAATGTTGGATTCTATGATGCGTAATCCAAGACCAACTAGGGCAGAAGTAACAGATGTAGCAAATGCAATTTATGATGGAACCGATGCAATTATGTTATCAGGAGAAACGGCTATGGGGAAATATCCAGTAGAAGCCTTAAAAATGATGTGTGAAGTAGCAATTACTACAGAACGTCATCTTAATAATGCAGGATATGAGCTAAATAAAAAAATGCATAGAAAGAAAAATGTATCTAGTGCTGTAGGTTTAGCATCTGTTAGTACAGCGAGAAACCTAGAAGCTAAATGTATTGTAACACCAACGGTTACGGGGCAGACTCCAAGAATGATTTCTAATTTCAGACCAGAAGTGCCAATTTATGCAACAAGTCCTAACGATAGTACTTTGCGTAAAATGCAGATTTATTGGGGAGTAAAGCCTTATAAAATTGCGGAAGAGCATACGAAAGAACATATCGAGGCTGGAGTCATGCGTTTGATCAAAGAGAAGGGATTGGTCAATAGTGGGGATTTAGTTGTATTTACAGCTGGTGATCCAGCTACCAATATTGTGACAGGTGAAGGTGCAATGACAAATACCATGAGAGTTGTTCAAGCATAAGAACCTTGTAATAAAGTTGAAAAGAGGCGCATTATGAAACACTTATTTAAATGGAATAAAAATAGAAGGATAGCATCTGTGGTGAGTGCCATTATTTTAGTGATTCTGATTGGTTCTTCCTATATTAAGAATGAATTATCTGTAAATCAATTGCTACTGTGCTCCGTATTAGCTGTTTGTATTCTTTTTCTAATTTTGATTGACTATAAATTAAACAAGATCATTAGTGGAGTTGTTTATGCCCTTTTGCCAGCATGCAGTTTCTTTTTACTGGAGTGGATCAGCCATAATCCTTTTCAGATGGATATAGGGATTATTATTTTAAACTTGATCATTTACTACCTTATGTTTTTACTTTTACTCTTTCTTTGTGGAAGTGGAAGGATTGCGGGGGGAATTGGGCTTGTAATATCTTTAGTGATCGGTGCAGCAAATTACTTTATTGTAAGTTTTCGCTCCGTTCCTATTATGCCTTGGGATTTACTATCTGTAAAGACTGCAGCAAGCGTTGCAGATCAGTATGAGTTTGTCTTGAATTACCGCTTTTTATTAGTGATCCTTTGCTTCTTCTATCTTTTTGTTTTCTCCATGAAAATGGATATTAAGGTTAAGAAAGTCCCACTTAGAATCGGAGTGACGGCACTTAGTCTTGTACTGATGTTTTCTTATGTTAGTTATGTGAAAACAGATAAGGCTAAAGAATCTTTTGGTTTAGATGATATTTTATTTACACCAAATGTGTTATATAGAAATAATGGCTTTATGGTAGCTTTTACCATGAATCTTCAATATCTAGAGGTGGAGAAACCAAAGGATTATTCCCTGGAAACATTAAAGGAAGTTCAGGAAACCTATGAAGAGAACAAAGAACAAGTAAGTGTGGAAAATAAACCCAATATTATTGTGATTATGAATGAGGCTTTTTCTGATCTCTCTGTGAATGGAGAGTTTGAAACCAATGAGGATTATATGCCTTTTATCCACTCCTTATCAGAAAATACATTAAAGGGAAATGCTTACGTCTCTGTAAAAGGTGGAAATACAGCAAACTCAGAATTTGAATTTTTAACAAACTCGTCTATGGGATTTTTGCCAGTAGGTTCCGTTGCTTATCAACAATATATTCGTTCAGAAACACCAAGCCTTGTAGGTCAGTTAAAGGATTTAGGATACCAGACGGTTTCCATGCATCCATATAATGCCTCAGGCTGGAATCGGGATAAAGTATATGATTACTTTGGATTTGATAAAAAATATTTTATCTCTGATTTTAAGGATGATGAAAGGGTGCGAAACTACATTAGTGATTCAGCAACCTTTGATAAGATTATCCAGGAATATCAGACGAAGGAAAAGGATCAACCCTTCTTTGTGTTTGATGTAACAATGCAAAATCATGGTAGCTATACGAAAGAATATGATAACCTGGTGAATACCATTTCTTTGACCCATACAGAAAATAAGTATTTGGAACAATATTTAACACTGATTAAAAAAAGTGATGATGCCTTTAAAGAGCTTGTTGATTATTTTGAAGGTGAGGATGAAGATACCATCATTCTTATGTTCGGTGATCATCAGCCTGCTGATTACATAGTAAAGCCTATTTATCAATTAAATGGAATGGACGGGGAGCTAAGTTTTCAAGAAGAGCAGAACCGCTACATTGTTCCCTATGTCATGTGGGCAAACTTTGATATAGAGGAAAGTCAGGCAGAGGATATTAGTTTAAATTATTTAAATACCTTACTATTAGAGCAAGCAGGACTGCCACTAACAGATTATCAGAACTACTTAAAAGATCTTAGGCAGGATATACCAGTTATTACGGCAAATATGTATATGGATCGAGATGGGAATATGTATCCAAGGAATACTCTTTCAAAAAATGAAGAATTAAATGTGTATTCGTCTTTTCAATATAACTTACTTTTTGACAAAAAGGACCAGTTAAATGAATTTTATAGAAATCATAAAGAAGAATGACAAGATAGATATTGGTAAAGATATTTCATAGATGCTAAAAAGAGATGAAAGCTCCTTTTCAGATAGGAGCTTTCATCTCTTTCTTCATGTATCATGCAGTTGAAGGGACTTGAACCCTCACCCAGGGAATCTGGACTAGAACCTGAATCTAGCGCGTATGCCAATTCCGCCACAACTGCTTATGTTTTATTAGATGAAAGAATATCATATAATAGATGGTATTCCATCAAATCTTTTAATATTGTACCACTAAATGAAAAAAAGGTA
>DVLR01000322.1 GCA_018715425.1 Candidatus Merdenecus merdavium | reverse complement strand
AGGGATATGAGGATGCAAAATCTGTCTTAATGGGGAGGATTGTAGATGAAATAATCTCAAAAAGAAAGTTTTCAGAGAAAGCAATTAAGTATGCAGCCAAGCTCTTAAAAAGAGTTGATTGGATTAAAGTTGCTGGATCGTCTTTAAAATACGGCATGAGTTTTTTGACTTTAGGTCCTGTTGGCGTGGCTGGAGTTTCTTTAGCTGATGCAATGTCAAAAATAAAAGATATTGATTACGAAAATTACATTAAGGAAAAACAAAAAAAAGATACCGAAGATTCTGACGAAACATTAAGAAGTAATATTCAAGAGTTTCACAAGAACTTTGAAGCTTTGATTGAAGAAATAAAAATAAAAAAGATCATTGTTTTTATTGACGATCTAGATCGCTGTTCTCCTGATACAATAATCGGAACATTGGAAGCCATCAAGCTTTTCTTGTTTACAAAGAAAACTGCATTTGTGATTGGCGCAGATGAACGTTTAATCAAATATGCTGTTAAAAGAAGGTTTCCCGAAGTGCCAGGAGAAAATCTTGAAGTTGGAAGAGATTACTTAGAAAAACTGATTCAATACCCTATCAGAATACCTCCTTTGAATAAAATAGAGCTAACTACCTATGTTAACTTACTTTTCTCTCAGTTGTATTCAACCGATGCTGAAGAATTTGAAACAATCCGTGATAAGGTTATGCAAACCAAGATTACTAAAGGATTCGATTTCACTTTAGATCAAAGTAATATCTCAGATTTTTTTAAACCTGGTAACACAGATTTTGATGATGCTATTGCATTATGTTCACAAATAGTTCCGGTATTAAATATAGGATTAAATGGTAATCCTAGACAAGCTAAGAGGTTTTTAAATACTATGTTGATTAGAGTCAGTATGGCATCTGCAAAAGGGATAGATTTGAAAAGAAGAATATTAGCTAAGCTAATGTTACTCGAATATTTTAAACCTGAAACGTTTACTGACTTTCATGATATTCAAGCAGGAAATAATGGAGAGATTTCATTAATTGAGAAATTAGAAAATATTACATCTTATACAGATGAAGATAATGGAGAAGCAAATGGTCTACCTCCCGAAGGAAAAATACTATTGGAAGACAACTGGATAGTTGATTGGCTTAAAAGTGAGCCCAAACTGGCTAAAGAGAATTTACAACCATATTTCTATTTCTCTAGAGATAAGCTGACAATATCTGCTGTTAATTTACAGAGAATGACTCCTAAAGCCCAGGAAATAATTCAAAAATTGTTAGGGGATTCGGAAGCTGTACAAAAAACAGTTGTTAAAAGTCTTGATACATTATCGTCGAGTGAAGCCGCTTCAATTTTTGAAGCGTTGACACAAAAAGTTAGACAGGAAGAGAACTTGTCTAGAAGTAAAGCTTTTAAAGCATTGTTTGAATTGTGTAGGGTAAAATCAGAGTTGAAATCACAAATTGTTATATTCTTAAGTAAATATCCAAACCATAAATTACCGCCAGTAACAACCACTCACGCTGAAAGTCTTTTGAAAGATTCGAATCCGGAAGCGTTGAATCAATTACTCACTTCTTGGAGTAAATCATCTAATAAAACTTTAGCAAATGTTGCAAAAAATAAAATTAAATAATTATGGGAACATCAGCATCTAACGGTGGACCAAAAGGATCGCCACCACTATTACCTGATTGGTTCAATCCAGCACCTACAGACGGAAACAATCAAGACGAACCACAAGAAGGAAACAACGATTCGAACGGTGAAAATGAATCCACAAATAATAATGATTCACCAGAACAGAATAACTCTGACACACCAAACCAAACAGACCAATCGACTGATTGGGGAAAATCAAAAGGTGCATTGACTCGAATCGCTAAATCAACTTCCGGTTCTAGCATAAGGAAAGCAGGACGAAAATATGTGGGGAGTTTAGGAGGGGCAAGAGGTGCAACAAGAGCAGCAGCACAGGGTAGAATTACAGGAGGAAAATATGCAAGTTTCTTGGGGGCTATTGCTTCGGGTGGAATAAGCAATGCTTTCCAAAGCTTAGGTTTGGGCACTCTTATAGGTAAATCTTCCGAAGAGATTTGCCTTGCAATAGCAGATGCTATAGCTCCAACAGGAAGTACTAATGATGAAGCAATTGCACGTGATGCCTTAATCTCTACTTTAGATTCTCTGTACAATAAACTTCAAGAAAATGGCAATGATTTTACAAACGTAGATAGCCTTAGTTTAGATCAAATCAAGGAAACACTGATTGAATATGTCAGTAATTATATTTTCAATAAATGGATGTATGAACTTGGTAGTGCCATAGAAAAGGGAAGTGTTACCGAGTCAGATGCAATTAATCTGGAAACAGAGGTTAAAGACCTGATTTATGCCGAAACATTTGAACGCTATAGAGATGTTCCTGTCGAAACATTTAATATTAGTGATCAGTCAAATAATGCAATGATTGAGGAAATTTTTCAAACAGCTTATTCAACACTTGAGTCATGAAAACAAAAAACATTATAATAAAATTAAAAAGTTCAGACACAACTGAATTTACTAATCCAGCGAATGAAAATAACTTAATGATCCAACTTGATCAGACTGATCTAAATAAGATGGTTAAGGCAAATCTGATGAGAGATTTAGAGAAATTCAATCTAGTTGCAAACAATACAATTTATGATTTGGTAAATTTTGCTTTAGGAATTTATACCATAGATCAAGTTGTATCAAGACAGATAAATGGTTTTCAAGGTTGGTCAAGAAACTTCATTGTAAACTTTCCAGTTCATAATTTACAATTATGGAATAATGTAAAAGAAGATTTTTCAAATTATTTGGGTTTTCTGAGTGGTGACAAATGGGAGATTACATTTAGACAGAACCATGAAATAAGAGAATTTGAATTACCTGAGAATCGAAATCCGAATACCTTTTCTAAGGTTTCTTTATTTTCGGGTGGATTAGATTCATTCATAGGTGCAATTGACTTACTTGTAAATGAAAAGAAAACATTTCTTGTGAGTCATTACAAAATTTCAGAAAGAAAGGTACAGGAGAGATTGATAGATGGATTGAAAGAGAAATTTGGAGGAAATAGTTTTGATTCCCAAAAATTTTGGGTACAACCAAACCAAAAGAATGAATTTGCCGAAAAAGAGAATTCGTCTAGGGCACGATCATTTCTATTTATTACACTTGGTATTGCTGTTGCCAATTGTTTGGATGACGATATTGAATTAGTACTTCCCGAAAATGGTCTCATCTCTCTGAATATTCCTTTAACCAAATCACGTCTAAGCAGTCATAGTACAAGGACAACACATCCATATTTTGTCGATGGGTTGAATAAAACCTTTGAAAAATTAGGAATTAGAAATTTAATCAAAAACCCTTATAGATTTAAAACAAAAGGACAGATGATATTAGAATGTTTAGATAGAGAATTTTTGGATCAGCATATTTCGGAAACCATTTCTTGTTCACATCCAGAAAATAGCAGATATCAAGGTAGAGAACCAGGCTTAAATTGTGGCTACTGTGTACCTTGCATTATCAGGCAATCTGCCGAGAATGCCGCAGGAGATATTTCTACAGAATATGCAATTGGAGATGTTAGGCAGGAACCACCCTCACCTAATACTAAAAAAGGATCTGACTACAGGGCATTTAAGATGGGATTAGCAAAGTTTAATAGTATCAACGGTAGACATTCATTAGCTTTGCAAATAATAAGAGCAGGATCTATTCCGTACAATAATATTGATGATTTGAATGAGTATATATCAGTATATGAACGAGGAATGGAAGAAGTACGTCAATTTTTAAACAGTTAAATTTAATGTTATTTGATACCCACTTACATTTGGACCTATTTACTGAGCCTAAAAAACTTATAGAAGCTGTTGAAAATCAGAAAATGTACACAATAGCTGTTACTAACTTACCACAAGTTTTTCTTAATACACAAAAATTATGTGAAGGATTAAAGTATATTCGACCCGCTTTAGGCTATCATCCGGAATTAGCTTTTAAATTTAGTAATCAATTTGATCTATTTCTTGAACTTATTGATCAGACTAGGTACATAGGTGAAATAGGTTTAGATAATCAAAGAAAAACAATAGAAGACTTCACTTCTCAAAAGAAAATATTTGAAAATATTATATCAGTTTGTCGTGAAAGAAAAGACAAAATATTGACTGTACACTCTAGGAGAGCTGAAAAAGAAGTTGTATCAATTATAGGAAATAACTTTCCTGGAAAAGTAATTCTCCATTGGTACTCGGGGTCTC
>DVLR01000321.1 GCA_018715425.1 Candidatus Merdenecus merdavium | reverse complement strand
CATTTGCAAGGCTGAAACATTTTAGAAGTGTAGCAACAAGATATGACAAGCTAAAACAACATTATGAAAACAACGTTGCTTTAGCTTGTGCCTATATTTGGCTGAAGTTATGAATGTTCAACAGCCCCTATATTTTTCATATAAATCTTTGTCTGTTAACTCTTTGCTAAAATCTTCTAAGGGAATTAATGCAAAAGTATTTTGTGAAAGATTCTTCTGTATTCTGTTAAAAAATAATAATGCCCTATAAAATTTAGTTTTTGTATATAAGAGACAATTCTCAGCTTCTCTTTTAGTAGCAAATGGTCCAATTTGTAAAAATGTTTCTGTACTGGCTTCCCCTGGTTTACCAAGTATGATCGCAGGTGGGACTGTTGCTGTTGTTGAGTATGCATAAGATTGGAAAAGTTTATATGCATTTAGCCCATCTTTTTTTAACAAACAGTTCTCATGAATATAACCATCTATTCGTTTTGCTCCACCTTTATTACCTATAACGCCAAATATTTTTATAGAGTTTTCAAACTCTGTTGTAGGTATGGAGTTATAACCATACTTTTTAGGATTATTAAATAAGTCAGTGGCTATTCCATAAGGTTTTCGAGAAGAAACAATACTACTGAAACTCAATTTATTTTTAGTATGCACCTTCTGAATTATTGATGCTTGCCTATCATCACGAATAACATTATTGATTAACTCGTTGTTTAAAAATCTTCTTGAATGAAATTCTTTTTCTCCTTTAGGTTTAAAAATAAAGTCTGCTTTATCATTATGATTTCTCTCCCAAAGAAAATAACAAACTCCCCCATCAATATTAAGAGAACTAAAACATTCTTTTGCATCTTCAAAATCATATATATAACTTATTCGGGTATCATCCATAAGATTCTTTCGGAACTTATCCAAACCTTTCCCACCTTTCATCCATCTTGATGGAATAATCATACTTAAGTATCTAGGTTTCAGTTTTATAGCTTGCTCGACAAATAAGTTATAAATAGGTTTGGCGCTATCACCAGTACCACCACCATCATTCATTTGATAAGGTGGATTGCCAATAATTACATCAAACTTCATATTAAAAATCCTTTGAGCATTGTTAGTATGAATAAATTCGTATGCATAAGACTCTAACTCTTCCCCTCTCCCATAATTATCTTTTTTCGCTTTACAAAATACGCAGTTTCCATTTTTATCCCATATGTGATCTATATTCTCAAATCTTATATTTCCCATGTCATCTTGAAACTCTTGACATATCGAAAACTCGCTATTAGCACTTTTGGAGCAGTAAATGGAGCGTCGTGACAGCAAGGCGGTTAGCTCTGTAATAGCTATACCAAAAACTTGATTTTTCAATATATGATTGAGACGTTTTTCTCTGTCAGGGATTTCATTACTTAGCCCGATATCTAAACGTTTAACAATTTCTCTTAAAAAAACACCAGATTTTGTACCAGGATCTAAGAATGTCGTTTTACTATCTTCCCATAAAAAGGCTGGAAGCAAATCCAATATTGAATTAGCTATCTCCGGTGATGTAAATACTTCATCATTACTTAAATTAGCTAAACATGACAATATATCCGGATTATATGATGTATTATATAAGTTTTTACTCATTTCCGATCTCCAATATAGGTACTGGTTGATATTCTTTTATTGGGTATGGAATAAATATATCTTCACCAAGGTCCGAAAATAGAGGTAGATCAGAAGCTAACTGGTATTCTAGCAAATCTTGGAAAGTAAAATCTCTACGCTTCATATACTGACCATTTATGGGTGACCATTCTGCAAAAATTATAGGGCCTGAATCATCTTCTTTTTGCAAAGTTAATGCATTGCCATGTGTAATATTAAGACTTAACACGGTTTTTATAGATCTACGACAGTTTTCTTTACAGTTTTCACCATATAATCGTTCATAATTTTTATTGAAACACTCAAATAATCTTTTCCTACATTTTATTAAACTATCTTGGAGAATATCTATTCCATATATAGAAGAGACAGCTAAAATTGCATTACGTTCATATTCTAATTGTACTTTTTTATATCTTTTTTCTACGATGTTTAATTTACGTTTGAGGATTTCAACTAAAAAGTTTCCTGTACCACATGCTGGCTCTAAAAAACGAGAATCTATACGTTCCGTTTCTTGTTTTACTAAATCTAGCATGGCATCAACTTCTCGCTTATTGGTAAATACTTCACCATGATCATTAACACGTCGCTTAGATATTATTTGTGACATAAAATTTCCTTCAGTGTAATTTTAGATGGAGCTATGACTTATAAAGAACATCAATATTGCATTGTACCATTGCTGATTATATGATGGTGGTTTTGTAAGCCTCCTATTTTAAAATACATCTACAAGCAATGGGCATAAAATAAGGTAGCAAAGTTCCATTAACAATCATTTAGCATTTCATGATTATACAGCACAATATATTTTTAACAGGATCCTACGCTCTTTCACACTGGTACAATAATACCTTGGCTGGATAGTAATATTTTTAACCCCTTTCTTTTTCAAAGAAAGATCAATATATTTTATTAGTAACATATTGATACTATTTTTCTACTTCTTCATCATCTTCGCCAAATCCGCAAAAGGATTGTGGGTTGCTACCACCGTTTTTCCATCGGTATTTGCGGTTGCATTGTTATAAGCTTCTTCTAGGCGTTGATGTTCGTTGTCGTGGCAGTAGAGGCATAGGAGTTCCCAGTT
>DVLR01000320.1 GCA_018715425.1 Candidatus Merdenecus merdavium | reverse complement strand
ACCAGCAGGTAGTTATGCCTTAACAAAGGAAGGACATCAGGTTTTAGTGGAAGCCGGCGCTGGTCTAGGTAGTGGATTTTCTGATGAAGAATATTTGGAATCTGGTGCAATCGTTGTAAAGGATCCAGAAGAAGTTTTTGCTAAAGCAAACTTAATCGTAAAGGTAAAAGAGTATATAGAATCTGAGTATAAATACTTAAGAGAAGACCAGATGGTCTTTGCTTATCTGCATATTGCTAATGATGAGCCTTTTGCCAATGAATTGTTAAAGACGAATACAACGAGTATTGCTTATGAAACCATTAGGGGAGTCAATGACAGCCTTCCATTACTAGCACCTATGAGTGAGGTGGCTGGTAAGATGTCTACTCAAATTGGTGCTTATATGCTACAAAAGTACAATGGTGGTAGTGGTGTCTTATTAGGTGGTGTACCAGGAGTTCTCCCAGGAGAAGTCATTATTGTTGGTGGTGGTGTAGTAGGACTAAACGCTGCGAAAACGGCTGCAGGTCTAGGAGCTAAAGTAACTGTCTTTGATATTAATCCCCAGAGAATGGCTTATATTGATGATGTTATGGGAGGAGCTGTTCAGACCCAGTTTAATAATGAATATAATTTGATGCAAGCAGTTAAACGAGCAGACCTATTAATTGGTGCAGTATTAATCCCAGGAGCAAAAGCACCTAAGGTTGTAACAGAGGAAATGGTTAAAAATATGAAAAAGGGAAGTGTTATTGTGGATGTTGCCATAGACCAGGGTGGATGTGTTGAAACCAGCACCAAGATTACCACACATGAACATCCATGCTTTGAAAAATACGGTGTTATCCACTATTCCGTAGCTAATATGCCAGGAGCTGTAGCAAGAACATCAACCATCGCCTTATCTAATATGACTCTTTCCTATATTAGTCGACTAGCTTCTAAAGGAATCGATGCATTAAAAGAAGATGAAGGATTTTTACAAGGTCTAAATACTTATGGAGGTATGGTAACTTGCGAAGGTGTTGCAAAGGCTCTAGGAAAAGAATATGTAGAGCCATCAATAGCCTTGCAAAAGTAAAAGGTTTATTGAATTCATCCTTCAATTATGACATAATAGAATATACAGAAGTTAAGAAAAAGGCAACCGTAAGTGTTGGCTTTTTCTTAATAAAACCTTAAGATAGAGGAGTTTTGTTTTTACATAATTGAAAGGAAGTATGAAACATGAGATCAGAAAAGTATAAAAGTGTGATTCAAAAGATAGATTTTACAAAAGTAAAAGAACCAGAAGAAGAGTATTACCATTCTGCTGTTTTAATGCTTTTAATTCCAATTCATGGAGAATACCATATTGTTTTTGAAAAACGCAGTGAGAATATTCGCCAAGGAGGAGAAATATCTTTTCCTGGTGGGAAAGTAGATCAAGAGGATCCAACGATAGAATATACGGCCAAAAGAGAAACTCTAGAAGAATTAGGCATTCCCATGGATCAAATTCAAATTTTATCTAGATTAAAAACGGTAAAGGAACCCTTGGGCACTAAAGTAGATGGATTTATAGGTGTAGCTGATATCAGTCTAGAGGATATGTCGCCAAATTTAGATGAAGTTGAAGAAGTATTTACCTTACCACTTTCTTATTTTCTAGAGAATCAGCCAGAACGCTATAGTGTATTAGTGCAATCGGTAGCATCTTATGAGGATGAAAAAACTGGAGAAGAAGTAGTATTATTACCTGTAGAAAAATTAGGATTACCAAAGCGTTACAAAGATCCTTGGGGAACCTTTGAAAAACCAATCTATGTATACGAAACTCAGTATGGTCCTATTTGGGGATTAACAGCAAAAATTTTGTATCAAACCATGGAACAAATAAAAAAGCAACCATAAGAAATAAATTGCAGATTTCTTATGGTTTGCATTTTTAACGTTACTTTATACTATGAAGAAAAGAAAAAGTTTATCAAAAATAGTAAAGTGGAGACAATTAAAATTGGATGTAATTCTTTTGCTTTACCTTTAAAGATTTTAACTAAACAGTATGTGATAAATCCAAATGCAATACCAGTTGAAATAGAGTAAGCTAATACGGTAATGATCGCAGTAAAGAAACAAGGAATGGCTTCTTCTAAATCACCCCATTTAATATCTGCAAAGGAACTTGTCATCATCACCCCTACTATAATTAATGCTGGAGTTGTAGCAGCGGAAGGAACGATAGTAATAAGAGGTGCAGCGATAATACTTAGTAAGAAACAAATTGCAACAGTAACAGATGTTAGTCCAGTACGTCCACCAGCTCCAATACCTGCAGAACTTTCTACATAGGTGGTTGTGTTACTTGTACCAAGTAAAGCACCAATACTAGTTGCAATAGAGTCGGCAAACAAGGCTTTATCCATTTTAGAAGAAAATCCTTTACCTGTTTCTAAGGCCGTTTCGTCCTCAGTAGTAAAGATTCCAGTTTTCCTGCCTGTACCAATAAAAGTTCCAATCGTATCAAAGGTATCTGTAAGGGAGAAGGAGAATATGGATACTAATACAAAGGTGATGGATGATGGATCACTAAAGAGACTACCAATACCCTTTGGACCAGCAGCTACTCCCACCACTGATTTAAATTCAGTAAACATAGTTCCAAAAGAAGTAAAAGATATATTACTTAAATCAACAACTCCCA
>DVLR01000319.1 GCA_018715425.1 Candidatus Merdenecus merdavium | reverse complement strand
TTCTCATGCTTATATTTAACCATAAAGCCCTTGCTTTTAGGAGCTTGGGATTATTTAGTGACTCATAAAAAGCATAATATCATTTATAAAAAATTATTTATAGAAATGCCCATAATTACTTGACACAAACTTGAGAAACTTAGCTATTTGACTATCTTAATGAATCATAGTAATATATGTCATATTAATTAGAGTAAAGATAGAGGTGGTAAGATGTCATCTATTGACTTAGTCATTTTAGAAAGATACATAAACTATGCGATTGATCATAAAAAATTCTTTAAAGACTTATCAAAGAAAGAGGAAATTGATTTTGAGCGTTTGTTAGAATTAGAAAAAACAACAGAATATTACCAGTATTTAGGAAGAGATACTATTTTAAGCGATCAGAAAAAGAGAATCTATCGACAAAGTTCTTTTGAGAAGGCAACATTAATGTCCTTAAATACAAGTGTTCATTTCGGTGTAGAAGTTGGGGTTGAAGAGTCAGAGGAAGATAGCTTTAGACATTTTTATCACAATCATCAATTCATAGAGTTAATCTATGTGTATAGGGGACAGTATACCCATTATATAGATGGAAAGAAAGAGCAACTAAAACAAGGGGATCTCTGTTTGATTAATCCTAACTGTACCCATTACGATCCCTTAGAACCAGAGGATCAAATTATTTATATTGGTTTACCTATATCCTTATTAACTAGTGATAAGTATATGCTAAATGAAATGAATCCTGATTTAAAAAGATTTGTGTTACATAGTGCAGATAAAGATACCGATATGAAGGAACACATTAATTTCTATAGAAAAGATGGAGACAATGAGGAATTCATAGAGTATCTAGAATTGATTGCAAAAGAGCATTACCATAAAAGAATTGGTCATGGTTACATGATGATATCCTTAGTTCTGCGTTTCATAGAGTTGGCTTTTTTATCCTGTGAAACGGTGTATATTAGCCAAGAAAGTAAGAAAGTTGAAAAAGAATTTTTTAAGATTATTGATAAGTTTTGCAAAGAAAACATTTCTTCCATTCATAAAAAGGAAGTGGAAGAAAAATGTTATTTAACCAGCCCTCAAATCGATCATATCTTAAAACACGTGGTAGGAACTACTTATTCTCAGTACATCATTAGGACTAAAATGGAATTAGCAAGGGAGCTGTTAATGGCTGGTAAATTAAGTATAGATAAGGTTATGGAGCAAGTTGGATATGCAAATCGAACATATTTTTATAAAAAGTTTGAAGAAATATACGGACTAAATCCAGGAGAATATAAAAGGTCTAAAAAAGGATACAAAAAGTAGCGAAATAGAATAGAAAAGGTTACAGACATGCAAACTCTCTTCGTTTATAATATAGTTAATCTTAGAAAGAACTAACTTAAGAAAGTGAGGAAATAGACCATGAGAGTAACCGATCCTAATTTACAATGGTTAGAAGATCCTACAGTATTTGAAGTGAATCGTATGAAGGCTCATTCTAATCATTTTTATTACGTAAGCCAAGAGGAAAAAGAAGAAAAAAACATGTCTCTTAGACAGAGTTTAAATGGTAAATGGAGATTTGCATATGCCGAGAACCCTTCTATGAGAGTGAAAGATTTTTATAAAACAGATTTCGATTGTTCTGGTTTTGATTTTATTGAAGTACCAGGTCATATACAGATGCAAGGTTATGATAAATGTCAGTACATCAATACTATGTATCCTTGGGATGGTCATGATGAATTAAGACCTCCTTATATTTCGAAAACATACAATCCAGTGGGGAGCTATGTCACGTATTTTACCTTAGAAGAATCCTTGAAAGGTAAAAGAACAGCTATATCCTTTCAGGGTGTAGAAACGGCTTTTTATCTTTGGTTAAATGGAACTTTTATTGGATACAGTGAGGACAGCTTTACTCCTTCAGATTTTGATCTAACGGATTATCTAGTGGAAGGGGAAAATAAATTAGCTGTTGAAGTTTATAAAAGAAGTAGTGCAAGTTGGTTAGAAGACCAGGATTTCTGGAGGTTTTCAGGAATTTTTAGAGATGTTTTTCTATATGCTATTCCAGAAGTACACATTAGGGACCTGTTTGCAAAAACTTCTTTAACGGATGATTATAAACATGGAATTATGGATTTAGATTTAGAAATTCTGGGGAATCTAGAGGGTACCATAGAAGTGGAAATCCTAGATGCAGAAGGTAAGAGTATTTACCAGTCTAAAAAGCAAGAGATCAAAGAACAGATAAAGATAGAAACCATGATTGATGATGTACATCAATGGAGTAGTGAAGATCCTTATCTTTATGAGTTACAATGTAAGATTTTACAAGAAGATGGATCTGTGGTTGAAATTGTATCAAATCATATTGGCTTTAGACGCTTTGAAATAAAAGATCAAGTCATGTGTCTAAACGGAAAGCGCATTGTATTTAAAGGGGTTAACCGACATGAGTTTTCTCATAAAAGAGGTCGTAGTATTACGAAAGAGGATATGATTTGGGACATTAAAACTCTAAAACAAAATAATTTAAATGCTGTTAGAACTTCTCATTATCCAAATCAGACCTTATGGTATGAGTTGTGCGATCAGTACGGTATCTACGTTATTGATGAGGCTAATCTAGAATCACATGGGTCATGGCAGAAACTAGGAGTTACTGAGCCATCTTGGAACGTTCCAGGGAACTTGCCTGAATGGAAGGACACAGTAATAGATCGGGCTGCATCCATGTTTCATAGAGATAAGAACCATCCATCCATATTAATTTGGTCTTGTGGAAATGAATCCTATGCAGGAACAAACATTGTAGCTATGACTGAATTTTTCCATGAACAAGACGATTCAAGATTGGTTCATTATGAAGGGGTTTTTCATAATCGCGAATACGACAAAGCCAGCGACATGGAAAGTCGGATGTATGCAAAACCAAAAGAAATCGAAGAGTATTTAAAGAACGATCCTCAAAAACCATACATTAGTTGTGAATATATGCATGCCATGGCCAACTCTTGTGGTGGGATGAAATTGTATACGGATTTGGAAGATCAGTATCCTATGTATCAAGGTGGATTTATTTGGGATTATATCGATCAAGCCATTGAAACAAAAACGTTGGAGGGAGAAACGTATTTGGCCTATGGTGGTGACTTTGATGATCGTGCCACCGATTATTGTTTCTGTACCAATGGTATTGTATTTGCAGACCGAAAGATTACACCAAAAATGCAGGAAGTAAAATTCTTATATCAGAATGTAAAAATAAATCCTGAAGAGAATGGTGTTTTGATTAGAAATGACAACCTGTTTATTAGCACTTCAAATTATGAATTTATCTATTCTGTAGAAAAGGATGGATATGGCATCTTTGAACATTCATTTTTTGCAGATGTTCCAGCAGGAGAAGAATCCTTTGTAAAGGTTGACGTACCAAAGTATGAGGAGGGAGGAACTTATACATTTCAGGTTTCCATGGTATTAAAAGAAGATATCCTATGGGCTAAGAAAGGTCATGAAGTCTCCTTTGGGCAAAAAGAATTATACATGGAACAAGAAGAAAGAGAACTTTCATCTACCTTTGAAGTCATTCATGGAGATGTCAACATAGGTGTCAAGGGAGACGGTTTCTTTGCTATGTTTTCAAAAGTGGAAGGTGGAATCATATCTCTGCGTTACGATGGAACAGAGTATATTACTAGGACGCCTAAAACCTCCTATTGGAGAGCCGTTACAGATAACGATAGAGGGGCGAAACACGAATTTGATGTGGCACCATGGATGACGGCTGGTATGTTCCAAAAATTAAGTGATGTTCAAATAGAAGAACAAAAAGGGCTTTTAAAATTGACTTTTGTTTTTACATTAGCTGGAATTCCTAATGGTAAAAACACCTTGATTTACACCATCAAAGAAAGCGGTGTGATCCACATGGATATCATCTATCATGGGGTAGAAAAGATGCCTGATCTTCCTATTTTTGCACTGGATTTTAAATTAAAATCAAACCTGAATCATTTTACTTATTTTGGCCAAGGACCAGAAGAAAACTATATAGATCGCAAGGAAGGTGCCCGATTAGGAATATATAGTAGTACATCAAGAGAGAATCTTTCTTCCTACTTAATTCCTCAAGAGTGCGGTAATAGAACCAACGTAAAATGGTTAGAGGTATCTGATGAAAAAAATCAAGGGCTGCGTTTTACAGCGAAGGAACATCCAATGGAATGTAGTGTTTTACCGTATAGCTCCTATGAATTGGAACAAGCTATGCATATCCATGAATTGCCTAAAGTTCATTATA
>DVLR01000030.1 GCA_018715425.1 Candidatus Merdenecus merdavium | reverse complement strand
GGCTGTATGAGTATCTATTAAATAAGATGTATCTTCAAACACTCTTTTTATCTGCTCTTCCGTTTCTTTTTCTACAGCATAATTTCCATAAAAATCAGACATAAAAGTTTTCATTTCTGGAGTAACTTCATACTTTCCTGTTTCCTTTAAAGCATTCATTAACTCCATATTTTTATCAGCATTATTTCCAGCACTAAGATAAATTAGCCTCTCTAAATTACTAGATATTAAGATATCCATAGAAGGGGAATTCGTTAGGATAAAATCTCTGTTTTTATCATATATCCCTGTTTCAAAAAAATCATATAAAACTTTATTTTCATTTGAAGCACAAACAAGCTTTCCAATTGGTGTTCCCATTTCTTTGTCAATATAGGCTGCTAAAATATTACCAAAATTTCCAGTAGGTACTACAACATTGAGTTTTTCATCTTTTGATAATTCTTTATTTTCTAACAATTTCACATAACTAAATATATAATAAGCTACTTGTGGTATCAGTCGACCAATATTGATAGAATTGGCAGAAGAAAACTGATATCCTTTTTCATATAGCTCTTTTTCTAGTTCTTTGTTAGAAAAGATATCCTTTACTCCTGTTTGGGCATCATCAAAATTACCAGTGATTCCGATTACAGATACATTGTCACCTTTTTGGGTAACCATCTGCTGCTCTTGGATTGCACTTACTCCATTTTTAGGATAAAAGACAAGAATCTTAGTACCAGGTACATCTGCAAAACCTGCAAGTGCTGCTTTACCTGTATCTCCAGAGGTTGCTGTTAAAATCACGATATCATTTTTCACATTATTTTTTTTTGCTGAGGTAGTCATAAGATAAGGCAAGATGGATAAAGCCATATCTTTAAAAGCTATGGTTGAACCATGAAATAGCTCTAAATAATAGTCATGGTTTACTTTTACAATTGGAGCGATTTCTTCTGTATCAAATTTGGAATCATAAGCATGATTGATACAATAGAGTAATTCTTCTTTTGTAAAATCTGTAAAAAACAGCTTCATCACTTCATATGCTATCTCTTGATAGGTCATGTTCACATATTGATCTATAGGCTTTTCTAAAAGTGGAATAGATTCTGGTACGTATAAACCACCATCTTCTGCAAGACCCTTTAAGATTGCTTTAGAAGCCGTTATTGGCTCTGAATTACTTCTTGTACTTTTATATAACAAATCCATACTCTTTACCATCCAATCTTTTCTTTATATGTATTAATGTAAATTATCTTATCGATAAAAATTATATCATATTCCTTTAGTAAGTACAAGAATTAACACTTCACTTTGCTAAATTGTTTTGAAGGGTTTTCTCGAAAAAAGAGAGTTCCCATCTGGAAACTCTCCTTATGATACATACATCCCTCACTCTTTCAAGAGGAATGTAATGGTATTATTTTTCGGCTAAAGTATAGAAATCATGATTCTTTCTATTGAATAAAAACTGTAATTCTCCATCAAACCAAAGCATATTTTCTGGATCTGCTTGTGCTCTTGCTGAAAAGAACAGAGCACCTTGAGAGTAATCTTCTCCATTTATAGCGTGATTTACTGCTTCTATGGTCTCGTCAGTTATAGGAATGGTATTTATTCTACCATCAACGGTTGGCGAAAATTGAGGAATTCCATTTGATTTTTCCCATACTACATCATATATGGAATCAGGAAAATGTGGATTATCTACTCGATTTAAGACTACATTTGCAACGAGTATTTTGCCCAATAGCCCCTCACCAGTAGCCTCAGCTTCAACAATATGAAGAAGTGCCTCATAGTCTCTTTGAGACATTTGATTTTCCGCAACAAGCTCTTCTGCATACTTACTTAAGTCATTTGTTGTGGTTCTTAATGATTGGGATACGGATATTTTAGCAATTGCCTCTTTATTCGCAACAGACGTTCCTACTAATACTTGTTCAAATGCGTTTTCTACTTGAAAGTCTTTTCTGCTATTTGAGTATTTAGCAACACCCTTCACGCTATCAATTAAACCACTTAACTCTAAATAAGGCCCTTCGTTCCATACATTTGACTCCTGTATTTGGTGAGAATTCTCTTCTAATGTTACATCTGGGGTAGCGTATACACGATCTTTTCCAACGCCAATAAGTCCCTTAAATCCCGATAACGTAACCACTACACCTAATAAAGCCAATACAAGACAAGTAATCAGTTGGAATTTTGCTTTCGTTACTCTGTTTCGTTTTTTCTTCCAACTTCTGTTTATTATAAAAAAGTCTTTCCATGTTCTTTGCATACGTACTCCTTCTAAGATAGCCGATTCTTTTTGAAACTTAAATCTTAAAATTAGCGATCTACTAGAGTATAAACAATCTTAAGCCCTATGTCAATTATCTATTCGTCTCTTTTTATAAGATCAGCATGTTTTGCACCAAGGAATTCTAATAGAATGGATGGCTCTATCATAATTTGCATGCCACGTACTCCAGCACTAATGGCTATTTCAGATTGTTCTAGTACTGACTCATGAAAATAAGTTGGAAAATGCTTTTTCATCCCAATGGGAGAACAACCACCGCGAATATATCCAGTTACTTTTAAGAGATCCTTCACAGGTATCATTTCCACCTTTTTATCTTTTATAATTTTCGCTACTTTCTTCATATCTAACTCTTCATTTACAGGTATACAGCAAACATTGTATCCTTGCTTTTGCCCTTTTACCACCAGGGTTTTAAATACACTTTCACAAGGCTGTAAAAGTTGCTGTGCTACATGCTGTCCAGATAAATCATTTTCATCTACTTCATACTCCACCGTAGAATAACTTATTTTACTTTTTTCTAGTAAACGCATAGCATTGGTTTTTGTCATTTTCATTCTCCTGGTATTTTACTTTATTGTTTCTCCATATTGTTGATAGCACTCATTAAAGCGTAAATAGAAGATGATGCAATATCAGGATCAACTCCTGCTCCCCAATAGATCTTTCCGTTTGGTTTCTTCAATCCCACATATGCGATGGCTTTAGAACTGGAACTCTGCTCTAATGCATGTTCTTGGTATGTTAC
The DNA here is from genome assembly GCA_018715425.1 of Candidatus Merdenecus merdavium. GTDB lineage: Bacteria > Bacillota > Clostridia > Lachnospirales > Lachnospiraceae > Merdenecus > Merdenecus merdavium. The sequence continues at coordinate 10,778 of DVLR01000030.1, read as the reverse complement.
TAAATCATATTGAAGGTTATAACATTTCTTCATTGCATTGCTTACTGCATTTAAGCGACCATTTCCAGCAGCTGTTGTAACCTTTTCCACTCCTTGATACGTAGAAGTAACTATGGCTGTTATTCCATTTTCTACTTTAAAGTCTATATCAGAAATCTGATAAGGCTCATTGATGTCTTCAAACCTTTCTTTGAATAACTCGAAGATCTCTTCTGGTAGTAACTCTTTGTGAGTGTGATCGGATACTTCTTTTGCAATATATCCCATGGCTTCTCTCATTTTTGCTGGAAGAATTAAGCCAAATTTTTGTTCCAAGATATAACCGATACCACCTTTTCCAGATTGACTGTTGATTCTAATAACGTCAGCATCATAATGACGACCCACATCTGTAGGATCAATAGGAAGATATGGTACCGTCCAGAATTCCCTCTCTTCTTCTTCCCGATATTTCATACCCTTTGCAATGGCATCTTGATGAGAACCAGAAAATGCTGCAAAGACAAGTGATCCACTATATGGCTGTCTTTCACCCACAAGCATACCAGTATACTCTTCATACTCATTACAAATCCTTGTCATATCAGTTAAATTAAGCTTAGGATCTACTCCCTGGGAAAACATATTCATGGCAAGAGTGATAATATCCACATTACCTGTTCTCTCACCATTTCCAAAAAGCGTTCCCTCTATTCTATCAGCGCCTGCAAGCAATCCCATTTCGGCATGAGCAACGCCACAGCCTCGATCATTATGAGGATGAAGGGATACGATTACATTCTCTCTGTATTTCATATTTTTACACATATACTCTATTTGGTTAGCATATACGTGTGACATGGCATTTTGCACCGTATCTGGAAGATTGATAATCGCTTTATGATCTTTTGTAGGCTGCCATACTTCTAATACTGCATTACAAACTTCCAATGCAAAATCCGTTTCTGTACCAGAAAAACTCTCTGGACTATATTCAAAAGAAAAAGATCCTTCTGTTTTTTCTGCCATTTCTTTTAATAATTTTGCACCATCAACAGCTATCTGTTTGATTTCCTCTTTGGTCTTTCTGAATACTTGCTGCCTCTGGGCAAATGATGTTGAGTTATAGACGTGTACGACGGCTTTTTTTGCTCCTTTTAAAGCTGCAAAAGTTTTTTCTATAATGTGCTCTCTCGCTTGTGTTAATACTTGTATAGTAACATCATCAGGAATTAAATCTTCATCAATTAATTTCCTAATAAATTCATATTCTGTTTCTGATGCAGCTGGAAATCCAACCTCAATCTCTTTAAATCCAATTTTAACAAGGAGTTTGAAGAAGCTCACCTTCTGATCTAAACTCATAGGTACTACAAGTGCTTGATTACCATCTCTTAAATCTACACTACACCAAGTCGGTGCTTTATTTATATATGATTTTTTGGCCCAATCCATACATATTTCTGGTGGCAAAAAAAACTGTCTTGTATACTTATTATTATTCTTCATCTCTTCTCTCTCCTTTTCTGACTCAATCATGGAATAACTGAAAATCTTGCAGATAAATTCTCTCTTTGAGGTTTTATATCATAGAAAAACTATCTTATCATATAAAAAACCCTCCGACTCTATTTCAGCACAAAAATATGCTAATAGAGACGGAAGGTTAAATTCATCTACCTTACGCGGTACCACTCTTTATTTCGTGAAATCACTTTCACACTCTTGACAGATACGAATTCAACTGAATCTTATATCTTCCCTAGATAACGGTTGGGATCCGTCTGTGCCTACTCTTCTTATGGAATTTTGGACAGCTGCTCAGAGGTGAGTTCTAAAAAATTCTTCTACTGTTTTTCATCAACCAACAGCTTTCTGAAAGTAAGAAATAATTATACTATTCCTCATCAATGCCTTTATGATATTGATTATCTATAGATGATACCACTCTTATTTTTCTTTGTCAATACTTTTTCCCAAATTTCTTTTATGGTTATTTACGATTAATATAGTTAATGAGACCTTCACTTTTGATGATCTTTTGCATAAATTCAGGAAATGCCTGGCCTTGATACTCATTCCCTTTTGTTCGATTATAAATCATACCACTGTCAAAATCCACTTCTACTTCATCTCCAGCATCAATATCTTTTGCTGCAGCCTCACATTCAATAATAGGTAAACCAATATTAATGGCATTTCTATAAAAAATTCTTGCAAATGTTTCTGCAATAACACAGCTGATTCCAGATGCTTTGATAGCAATTGGAGCATGCTCTCTAGAAGATCCACACCCGAAATTTTTATTGGCTACAATCAAGTCTCCTTTTGATACGCGTTTTGCAAAATCTTTATCAATATCTATCATACAATGCTGTGCAAGTTCTGCTGGATCTGACGAATTAAGATATCTTGCTGGTATAATGACATCTGTATCAACGTTATCTCCATATTTAAATACTTTTCCTAATGCTTTCATGTTTTCATCCTCCTGCTTATCTACATTCCGAGAGCTTCTGGGCTGTTTAATTTTCCTGTTACTGCACTAGCTGCTGCCACAGCAGGGCTTACTAAATAAACTTCTGAATCTACGTGTCCCATACGACCAACGAAATTACGATTCGTTGTAGAGATACATTTTTCTCCAGATGCTAAAATTCCCATGTAACCACCTAAACAAGGACCGCAAGTCGGTGTGCTTACAATGGCACCAGCTTCAATAAAGATTTTAACAAGCCCTTCTTCAATAGCCTGTAAATAAATTTCCTGTGTTGCAGGAATAATGATACAGCGTACCCCTTTCGCTATTCTTTCCCCTCTAATGATTTCAGCTGCAATCCTTAGATCATCAATTCGACCATTTGTACAAGAACCTATTACAACCTGATCTGCCTTCACTTCCTCTGTTACAGCACTTATTGGCTTCGTATTTTCAGGTAAGTGTGGAAAGGCTACCGTTGGTTCTAAGGTACTTAGATCAATGGTATATTCTTCATCATATTCTGCATCAACATCGGCTTCATAAATAGTATAAGGCTTTTTACTCCGTTCTTTTATATAAGTAAGAGCCACATCATCTACTGGAAAGATTCCATTTTTCCCACCAGCTTCAATAGCCATGTTTGCAATAGTAAAACGATCATCTATAGACAAATGTTGAATTCCTTCTCCTACAAATTCCATGGATTTATATCTTGCTCCATCTACACCGATTTTACCGATAATATGTAAAATAACATCTTTACCGCTTACCCATTTTGAAGGTTTACCGATCATATTAAATTTAATTGCTGATGGCACTTTAAACCATGCTTTTCCTGTTGCCATACCAGCAGCCATGTCTGTGCTTCCTACTCCTGTAGAGAAAGCACCTAATGCACCGTATGTACAAGTATGGGAATCAGCTCCTATAATAACATCTCCTGCAACGGTCAATCCCTTTTCAGGCAATAAGGCATGTTCAATTCCCATATCCCCTACATCAAAAAAATTGGTAATCTCATGTTTCTGTGCAAACTCTCTGACGCACTTACAATTTTCTGCGGACTTTATGTCTTTATTAGGAACGAAATGATCTAGGACAAGCGCAATTTTATCTTTATTAAATACTCCCTCACCTTTGATTTTTTCCATTTCTTTAATAGCAACTGGAGCAGTGATATCATTGCCTAACACCAGGTCTAAATCTGCTTCGATTAATTGTCCAGCCTTTACTTCATTTAAACCTGCATGTGCTGCTAATATTTTTTGCGTCATTGTCATACCCATACTCTTTTCCTCCTGTAACTTTTAAACTCAAGTATTCTTCTATTTTTATATGTTGCTATTCTATCATAAAATTTGCTATAATAGAAATACATATTATGAATAGGGGGTATTACTTTAAGTTATGAATCAATCACTATCCTTGTATCGCGTCTTTTATACGGTTGCAACTAGGGGAAATATTTCTAAAGCTGCTGAAGAATTATTTATCAGTCAGCCTGCTATTAGCAAATCCATTAAAAAATTAGAAGAGGGCTTAAATACAACCTTGTTTTTAAGAAACTCCAGAGGAGTGGAGTTAACAGAAGAAGGTAAACTTCTTTATCAATATGTACAATCTGCATTTGAAACTTTAAAAGTTGGAGAAGGAAAATTACAGCAAATCACAGAACTTGGTATGGGACACCTAAAGATTGGTGTTAGCACAACTCTTTGCAAGCACATTTTGTTACCTTACTTGAAAAAGTTTGTTTCCTTGCATCCCCATATTAAAATTTCAATCGAATGTCAATCTAGCAATATTACTTTGCAAATGTTGGAAGACCACAACATTGATATCGGACTCATTGGTCAACCCTCCAACAAACAAAACGTTGCATTCTATCCTTTGGGTGAAATAGAAGATATTTTTGTTGCAACAAAACAATATATCGACAATGTAAAAGTTAGAAATCCAAAACATAGCAAAAATATTTTAAATTACTCTGCCCTTATGATTTTGGATAAAGAAAATTTAACAAGACAGTATGTAGAAGGATACCTACGAAAAAACAACTTAGAATTAAGTCATGTTCTCGAGGTATCCTCCATGGATTTACTTATTGAATTTGCCACCATTGGTCTTGGTGCCGCCTGTGTAATAAAAGAATTCGTACAGCCACACCTAACAGAAGGTTCTTTGATCCATCTTCCTTTAGACGTCCCGATTCCCAAACGCACCATTGGCTTTGCTCATACAAAAACCAGTACCTTATCTCATACTACTTTAGAATTTGTTGACTTTTTTCAAAAGGAAGGTGGAATGGTAGATTGACTTTTATATAAAGGACATACTTCCTTTAATATATAAAATGTCTACCACTTCTCCTACCCTGATTTCTCTTTCTTCCTCTTGAATAAGAATGCAGTTACAATCAAGAACACTGGATAATACTGAAGAAAAATGATTTTTTGAGATCAATGACACTTCACCATTTTCTTCAAAAGCTCTGACGTATCTTCTTAATTTTGTGCTTTTTAAAAATCCTTCTTTTACTACTGCTTTCCCTTTCTTTAGCAAAAAAGTATCATTACTTAGATATTTTCCTAAAATCGGCCAAAAAAACACTTGAAAGTTTATAAAAGATGCAAAAGGATTTCCAGAAAAACTAAGGATAACTTTATCCTGATAGATACTAGAAAGGACTGGGGTTCCAGGTTTCATATTCACTCTTTGAAAAAGGATCTTCGCCCCAATGCCTTCTAATACCTCTGGTATAATATCTTTCTTTCCTACAGATACGGCACCTGTTGTAATCAGAAGATCTACCTTTTCTATTTCGTTCTTAATCATATCTTCCATGAGAGACTTCTCATCTTTACAAATATGAATAAACTTTACATCTACACCTTGGCATTGTAAAAATCCTGCTATATTATAGCTGCTACTACTGTATACCTTCGCAGGTCCAAGTAAATCCCCAGGTTTTATGATTTCACTGCCAGTAGCTATGATTCCAACTTTTAAAGGAGCAAGCACACGAACCTTTGATATTCCCATACTAGCCAATACACCAATATGAGAGCAGGTAAGCCTAGTGTGCTTTTCTATAATTTTTTCTCCCTTCTCAATATCTTCTCCAATCTTGCAGTAGTTTTCATAAGGCTTTAATTCTTTAAAGATCTGTACGGTTTCTTCTCCATAATCAGTATCCTCTTGTTTGATCACACAGTCGTATCCCTTTGGAACTTCCCCACCAGTCATAATGCGAACTGCCGTTAGTTCTTGAGCTTGATACTCCTTGTCATCACCTGCCAAAATCTCTCCCACTACCTGTAATTGGATAGGATGATCCAAGGATGCAGAAATACTATCTTCACTGCGTATGGCATAGCCATCCATACCAGATTTCGGGAAGTGAGGTACAGAGAAGGGTGCATACACGTCATCACTTAATACCCATCCTATGGAATCTAAAAGCTCTAACTCCATGGTTTTTGTCTGGGGCTTTATCTGTTTTAATAATAATTGAACTCCTTCTTCTACGTTTATCATCTTTATCCTCTATTCATCCCTTAATCTGTATATTTTAACACTTACCATTATTTTTCAGACTTACTTACTCTAACAGCACATACTTTATATTCAGGTATATTAGCTATATCATCAAATACTGCATTTGTTACATGGTTTGCATTTCCGTCTGGGAAGTGGAAGGTCATAAATACTTCTTGAGGATTGGTCTTTTGACCTACCACTGCTGTGGTTTCAATTTCACCTCTACGAGAGCGTACCTTTACTTTGTCTCCATTTTTAACTCCCATCATTCCTGCATCTTCTTCATTTATTTCGATATAAGATTCATTAGATATAGCATTGATTCCTTCTGTTTTACCTGTCATAGATCTGGTGTTGTAATGGTAAAGCATACGACCTGTTACTAATAATAATGGATATTCTTCATCTGGAAGCTCTTTAGACTCTTTATATTCCGCTGGATAAAACAACCCAAGCCCTCTAGAGAACGTTCCTTCATGCATAATATATTTTCCTTTATCATGTTCATCTAAGCAAGGCCATTGCAGAGTTTCACCAGCATCTAATCTAGCATGGCTTATTCCAGCAAAATTAGGTGTTACAGAAGCAAGTTCCTTCATAATATCTGCTGACGTCATATGAGCCGTTGGATATCCCATACGAGTCATTACATCTGCAAAAATCTCCGTATCTAAACGCATTTCGCCTTCTAATTCAACAGCTTTCCTAACTCTTTGTACTCGTCTTTCTGTATTAGAAAAGGTACCTTCTTTTTCGGCATAGCTAACACCAGGTAAAACAACATCTGCTAATTCTGCCGTATCGGTCATAAATAATTCTTGAACAACTAGGAAGTCTAAACTTTCTAATGCCTTCCTTACATGTGCAATATCTGGATCTGTAACCATTGGATCTTCTCCAAAGATGTAAAGACCTTTCACGGTTCCTGCTGTAGCAGCTGGCAATACTTGAGTAGATGTTAATCCTGTTTTATGATTTAACGGAACTCCCCATGCCTTTTCAAACTTTTTCATTACCTCTTCGTTAGCTACTTTTTGATATCCTGGAAAATCATATGGCATACATCCCATATCACAAGCACCTTGTACGTTGTTCTGTCCCCTTAGAGGATTGATACCACAACCTGATTTACCAAGTTTACCAACCAACATAGCTAAGTTGGATAAACTCATTACTCCTTCTGTTCCAGAAGAATGTTCTGTTACTCCTAGACAATAAATAATTGGAGCCTTAGGAGCCTTTGCATACATAATTGCTGCTTTTCTTAAATCTTCTTCTTTTATTTTACAAATCTTTGCCACTCTTTCAGGAGTATAGGATTCTACTAATTTAGCATATTCTTCGTAACCTTCTGTTCTAGATTCTATAAAGTTTTTATCTGCTAATCCTTCTTTTATAATAATATGAGCCATACCATTGGCAAAAGCCACATTGGTACCCGGTCTGATTTGCATAAAGATATCTGCATTTTCTGCTAAATCAATCTTTCTTGGATCTACAACAATAATCTTTGTTCCTTTTCTTATGGCTGTGCGAATTTGAGAACCAATAACTGGATGGGCCTCTGTTGTATTAGATCCAACCAATAAGATAACGTCAATATCTCTTGTAATATCTTTTATTGGATTGGTCATTGCGCCTGATCCTAGGGTCATGGCAAGACCGTGAACTGATGCAGAGTGACATACTCTAGCACAGTTATCTACATTGTTTGTACCAAATGCCGCTCTCATCATCTTTTGGAAGAGATAGTTATCTTCATTTGGTGCTCTAGAACAAGAAAAACCTGCAATAGCATCTGAACCGTACTCTTTTTTAATCGTCTTAAATTTACTTTCGATAAGATCCAGTGCTTCTTCCCAGCTCGCCTCTTCAAATACTCCATTCTTTTTAATCAGTGGATGTTTTAAACGTTCTGGCGAATGAATGAATTTATAGGATCCAAATTTACCTTTCACACAAAGAATGTTGCTATTAGCCTCACCATTTGCTGGTTCTACTCCAACGATTCGATTATTCTTAACTAAAAGATCCATTTGACAACCAGTACCACAGTGTGGACATGTGGTTCTGACTTTTTCTACCTCATACATTCTGTAGTTTTTTCTATTGTCCTTTGATACTAATGCTCCAGTTGGGCAGTGTGATACACAGTTACCACAAGATTCACAATTAGACTCTGACCAAGGTAAACCATAAGCAGGACTCATTTGAGTATCGAAACCTCTGCCAGAAATACTAATAACGTCTCGCCCTTGAAGATTTTCGCAAACTCTTGCACATCTTCTACACATAATACATAATTCTGGATTAAATTCGAATAATGAATTGGAAGTATCGTTTTGTCCTAATTTCACTTTCTTTCCACGTATATAAGATGATTTTTCCAACCCATATTCTAAGGAATAATCTTGTAATTTACAATTTCCATTGCTACCACATTTAAAGCAGTTAAAGACATGATTGCTTAAAAGTAAGTCTAAGATAAATTTTCTTGATTCTACAACTCTTTCAGAGTGAGTATGAATCTTCATTCCTTCTTTACAATGTTCTGTACAAGAAGTAACTAAGCCACCTTTTCGTCCTCCTTCTACTTCTACTACACACATACGACAAGAGCCATCTGGTGCTAGTTCTTTCATATTACACAAGGTAGGGATTTCTATTCCCATCTCTCTGCTGGCTTCTAAAATCGTAGTACCTGGCTTTGTAGTACAGCTTTTTCCATTTATTTCACACGTTACCATTTGATCTATATCTAAAATTACTGACAATCTCTATTCCTCCTTGCACTATTTAATCAAGCTTTCAAATTCTTCTCGCCCATGTTTTAAGGCTGATTGAAAAGCTACTGCCGCAGACTGTCCAAGTCCACAAGCTGATAAAAATGTAATATGTTGTAACATTTTTTCCAGACGTTCTAAGTCTCCTTTTTTAGCTCTACCTGTGGTAAAATCTTTTAATAATTCTGCTGCTCTTGTAGTTCCGATTCTACAAGGGGTACATTTCCCACAAGATTCATGAGCAAAAAACTCCATAACGCTCTTTAAATATTCTACGATGCTGACAGATTCATCCATGACAACAATTGCTCCCGAACCAACAGCTAGCCCATTATTCCATAGACCTTCATAACTATATTCAAGATCACAATCTTCTAAATATCCAATTGGACCTGATTGACCTCCAAAGTGTACGAACTTAATTTCCTTTCCTGTGGAAGTACCACCACCAAATTCTTCCGAATATAAGATATCTTTTAATTTAGTACCTAGTTTTACTTCATAAACACCACGATTTTTTGCATGGCCTGAGATGGATATTAATTTTGTTCCACCGCCGTCTGGTGTTCCATAGTTTAAAAATGTTTGACCACCTTCTGTTAAAATAACAGGTACACAAGCATAAGATTCCACATTATTTACCAAGGTTGGTTTTCCATATAATCCTACCTCTGCTAAATGTGGTGGTTTCACTCTTGGTCTTCCTACCTTTCCTTCAATAGAATTTAGAAGGGCTGAATTTTCTCCACATACATAAGCACCACTTCCAGAAACAATATTAATGTCATAATTAAATCCTTCGATTCCCATAATATTCTTTCCTAAATATCCTGCCGCTTTCGCCTGTTCTAAGGCTTTTTTAAACACTTTATGTATCGTTCTATACTCACCTCTAATATAAATATAGCCCTGCTTTGAACGAAACAAATATCCAGCGATTAACATTCCTTCTATAACACTTAAGGGATCACGATCTAATAATACTTTGTCTTTAAAGGTTCCTGGTTCACCCTCATCTGCATTACATACAATATATTTTGTATCGTGATCCATTTCATATAAGTGTATCCATTTTCTACCCATAGGATAAGCTGCACCACCTCTTCCTCTTACATGGGCAGTATCAATTTCTGCTAATATCTCTTCTTTATCCATAGATATAGCTTTTTTAATACCCTCAAAGCCCCCCAGTTTTACGTATTCTTCCACTGAGGCTGGATCTGTCATTTTTCCAACTCTTTTTAATAATACTGGTTCACTATTTTTCATTTACACTTAAACTCCTTTTTATTCTTCTCCTACTATTGATCTCTTAGCCCTTGCTTTAAGTCATCAATTAATTGCTTGATCTTTTCTTTATTAAGATCGCCGTATACCGTATCCTTAATTTTAATGACTGGACCTATGTCACAAGCACCACAGCATGGAATGAAATGGTAAGCAAAAAGATTATCTTTTGTGGTTTCCCCTATATCGACACCTAATAATTCTTTTAATGTATCTGTGACACCACTAACCCCTGAAAAATGACAAGGTGAACTATTACAGATCTTCAATACATATTTCGCTTGAGGTTTCGTTTTTAAGAAAGCATAGAATGTCATAATTTCATACACTTTTGTTAAGGTAAGGCCTACTTTATCTCCTACAAGTTTAGCAGTCTCCTCATCAATATATCCTTTTGGATCAGCATGCTGTAAGTCAATAAGGATTCTTAAAACATCCTCTTTGCTGCTTCCATCCCTCTCAATAATCTCTAGTTTTTGTTCCAAGGTTAATTCCTGACTCACTTTGTATCCTCCTATTTCCTTATGATCTTATATCATTGCTTCTTTGTATCCAAAGCAATTTTATGCGTTTCCTTATGAAAAGAAATACGCTTTGCTGCCGTTTTTGCATCTCCTGTAATGACCAGATCAGGTAGATGAAAGATTTCTTTTGCCGTTGGCTTCATCCTTCCATTTCCATTATCTAAAAAGACAAATCCTCCAGGC
>DVLR01000318.1 GCA_018715425.1 Candidatus Merdenecus merdavium | reverse complement strand
TATAGCAATCAAAATAACAATCAACCTTCTACTGATTTAACAACCGTTGCAAGAGAATTAGCACCCAATGCACCTGCTTTATATGATGAGAATGGACAATTGAATTGGGCAAATAATACATGGACCAATCCATTGGCAAGTTTAGAGTCTAAATTTCTATCAAAAATAGATAATCTAACCGCTAATATGATGTTGAGCTATGCTATTTTACCTGAATTAACTTTTAAAACCAATTTAGGGTTTACCCAATTGCATAGCCGAGAGTTGAGAACTTTTCCGTCAACGATGTATAATCCTTCTTCTGGACAAGGTAGTGAATCATCAAGTGTAGAATCTAATCAAACTAATCGTTCTTCATGGATTATAGAACCTCAACTAAGTTGGGATAAGAAATGGAATCAACATCGTTTTTCTTTTCTTATAGGTGCAACTTTTCAGGATCAAAAAACTGATAGGCTGTATTTAACTGCCGCCGATTTCCCTTCTAATGAAATGTTATTGTCTTTGTCTACTGCTGCTTTACAATTAATAGGCTTAGATGAAAAAACAAATTACCGTTATCAAGCTTTTTATGGACGATTGAATTACATCTTACATGATAAATATATACTTAACGTAACAGCTAGACGAGATGGCTCGAGTCGTTTTAGTCCTCAGAATAGATATTCTAATTTTGGTGCAATTGGTGCGGCTTGGCTTTTTTCGAAAGAAAGTTTTCTACGTGAAGTATCATGGTTGAGTTTTGGGAAATTACGTGGTAGTTATGGAATTACAGGAAGTGATAATATTGGAGATTATCAATATTTAGATAACTATCAAACAACATCCAATCCATATAATGGGACAGTTGGTTTAAGTCCTATTCGGTTATATAATCCCAATTATCATTGGGAGACAAATCGCAATTAGAAGTTGCGCTAGAATTAGGTTTTCTACATGATCGTCTTAATTTTTCTATGGCTTATTATCAAAACAGATCAGGAAATCAATTGGTCGGTATTGCTCTACCTACGACAACTGGTTTTTCTTCTTTTTCTGGAAATTTACCTGCAACAGTAGAAAATAAAGGATGGGAATTTACACTTGGTTCCAAAAATATAACGACTAATAATTGGAAGTGGACAACAGAGGTTAATTTATCTTTTAATCGGAACAAGCTACTATCTTATCCAGATCTTGAAAGCTCTGCTTACGCCAATACTTATGTTATCGGTCGATCAATTAACAGCATCAAACTTTATCAATACACAGGTATAAATCCTACAAATAATCAATATGAATTCTATGATTATGATGGAGATGGTATAATAACTTCTCTAAAAGATCGAGTTGTACTCGTCGATCTTAATCCTTCTTATTATGGTGGTATTGCCAATCAAATTCGGTACAAACAGTTGAGTTTAGATATGTTATTTCAGTTTGTAAAACAAGAACGACAATTGTACTTGCCTACAGCAATAGCTGGTACTATGACCAATCAATTAGTAGACTATGGTATACCTATGCAACCATATAGTACTAAAAATTCTCAAATAGCGGCTAATTATAATTTAATGCGAAGTAGTACGCTTTCTATTGTGGATGCTTCTTACATCCGATTGAAAAACATTTCGATTACCTATGATATTCCTTTAAAAGATCATTTCTTGAAACCTCAAATCTTTCTACAAGGTCAAAATCTATTTACTCTAACGCCTTATAAAGGTGGTGATCCCGAATTTAAGTACAACCGATTTCTCCCTCCTCTTCGTACCATAGTAATGGGAATGAAATTAAACTTTTAGTCTGATAAGAATAATAAAATTTAACACAATGAAAAATATATATACGTTAAGTTTAACAGTCGTTATAAGCATCTTATTCTTTAGATGCAATGACTTTTTGGATGTTGATGTTCCTACTTCTCAATACAATAGTGAGTTGGTTTTTGCGGATAAAAAGACAACAAATGCTGCGCTTATTAACCTATATGCAGATATGAGAGAAAAAGGTTTTGTAAGTGGACAAATGAGTGCTTTTCCTGTTTCTATTGGTCTATATACCGATGAATTGGATTCGTATCAAATCAATCAAGTAGAATCTCAAAATTTATATAATAATACATTACAGGCAAACAGCGCGACTGTCTTACAATATTGGTCGCAAACCTATTATCAGATCTATATGGCAAATGCTATTATAGAAGGTTGTCAAAATAGTAAAGGCTTATCTACACCAGATAAAAATGGTTTTATAGGTGAAGCGCTTTTTGTGAGAGCATTGCTCCATTTTTATTTAGTGAATACCTATGGCGATATTCCTTATATAAAAACAACGAATTATGAGTTGAATAAAAGTGTTTCTCGTTTAGAGAAAACAAAAGTGTATGAACAAATTACACAAGATTTAGAAGTAGCTATACCGCTATTATCTTCACTAATAACACTACAACGTAATCGTCCTAATCAAGTAACTGCGCAAGCTTTATTGGCTCGAGTAGAATTGTATAAAGGAAATTGGGTAAATGCTGAAAAATGGGCTTCTACAGTAATCAATACTCCTTCTATAGAATGGCAACAAGATGTTAATCAAGAGTTTTTGAAGGAGAATAAATCGATTATTTGGCAAATTTCTCCTAAGCAAACTGGTAACTATGCGTATGAAGGTGGTACGTACTATGTCGCAACTGGTCCTCCTACTTCTATTGCTTTAACTGAAGTAAATACGCAGTTTGAATCAAATGATCTTCGTCAAAAAAACTGGGTAAGAGAAGTTACAAACGGTACAACTACTTGGAAACATGCTTATAAATACAAACAAAGAACAAACTCTTCTTCAACAACAGAAAACTCGGTTGTTTTTCGATTAGCAGAACAGGTTTTAATTCGAGCTGAGGCACGTCTAAAACAACAAAATAAAGTAGGTGCCTTACAAGATCTAAACAAAATTAGATCAAGAGCTGGTTTACCTGCTTATATCACATTGACTGATGAGAAATTTATAGAAGCTATTTTACAAGAAAGACAGCATGAGTTCTTCTGTGAATTTGGGCATCGTTTTTTTGATTTAAAACGATTGAATTTAATCGATCAAGTATTAACTCCAACAAAATCAAATTGGAAAAGCTATTGCCAACAATGGCCAATTCCTGAACAAGAAATATTAAAGAATTCGAATTTAACACAAAACACTGGATACTAATGAAAACAACTATATTGAAGCATTTTATTGTATTGATACACCTCATGTTTTTATTTAACATGAAGCTTGTATCTGCACAACAAACTCACCGAACAGTAAAAGAATCTGAATACGATAAATGGGGAAAAGTTATTGGTTCGCAAATCTCTGAAAAAGGGACTTGGTCTACTATTAGTATGTCTTACGCTACTACAGATACTGTATTTTTGATTAACAACTTGACGAAACAACAAATAAGTATTGCTGGAGTAAGAGAAGGTTCTT
>DVLR01000317.1 GCA_018715425.1 Candidatus Merdenecus merdavium | reverse complement strand
ATGAGAACTTAGAGGAACTGCAATATATAGGATCGGATATAGCTTATAAACAACAGGGCAGTCATACCTTCGATGTGGCCACAGGTACATTGGTTGTAAAGCGTGCAGGAGAAATGACAAGATACCTTGGTAAAGGTTCGGGACTTAAATATGTGGAAACAGATGAGGTAAATCCAGACTTATATGGGAAGTACCGTATGGTATATTGCTTAAATCAAAATAAAGATACACCTAACGGAGAAACCAACTGGAATGGCTCAGGAACACTAAAAAGAGAAATTATATACGTTATGACATATGGAGTACGTTATTGGGGAGAAACCAGCATATATAAGGAATATACAACGGGAGATTGGAAGAAAGATTATTATGCAACACAGATGGCACTTCATATATTAAATGATGAATTTACTCTTAGGGACTTATATACTGGCTCTAATATGGATGTCTATCATCTTGTTGAAGTATTAGTCCATGATGCTTCTAATCCAGAAAACTATGGTGCATTTAAAGATAACCAATATAAAGATATTCAGTATGAGATTACTCCAGTGTCTACAGAACAATGGGACGAGTATGAGGGGGGATACGCCACAGATTGGTTCTACCAAAAAATCTTCGACAGCTATGGAGAAAGACCAGAATGGTTAAAAAACACTACTTTTACATTAGAAGGGGCACCTGAAGGTGTTAACGTTTATCAACAAAAAGATAATCCTGGAGCTAGTGCACCATTTTATGTCTATGCTACGAAAGAAGCTTACCAACAAATGAAAAAAGATAATACTACTTTTACAGTTAAAGTATGGGGACAATTGCCAGACTATCTGTCGGGGTGGGAATATCAACCTGTCAATAACAACTGGCAACCTGTAACCTTGTTTGAAATGTCGTGGCTACCCCAAGCTGTTATTGGAGAAATCAAATTGGGAGTAAAACCTACTGGTAATTTGAGAATTCATAAGAAAGATGATCATAATGATCGTTTACTAGAGGGGGTTACGTTTCAAATAGATGAATGGTCCCAACAAAACAACAGATGGCAATTATCATCTTACAGCCTAAATTGGGATGAAGATACTAGAACCTATTATTGCGAAGGGATAGAAGCCACCAAGGATAATTTGGGTAGATTTAAGATCAAAGAGATCAAAGCACCAGAAACATACGTAGGTCACTGGGAGCAGGAGTTTGATTTAACATTAGGAACAACAGATTTGTATTACGAAGTAGAAAACAAGCAAAGATGGATAGATGTTATATTACAAAAGAAGGATAGGAATACCAATACCAATCATTCACAAGGAGATGCCTCTTTAGAAGGAGCTGTGTACGGGTTATATGCAGACCAGGATTTCAAGCATCCAGATGGAGAAAAAGAATATAAAAAGGATGAATTAATTGAAACAAAAGTAACAGATTCTTCGGGAAAACTCTCTTTTCGTAGATTTTATCCGATCAAACTGTATATAAAAGAAATAACTCCACCTAAAGGATATTTATTAGATACAACGACCTATCATATCGATCCCAAGGAAACAACAGAGGTGGTAATGACTAAGGACACCATTGTGACAGAGCAGGTAATGAAACAGGCGATTCAGTTGATTAAAATTAGTTCAAATGGTTCGAATGAAGAAGTTGAATTATTAGAAGGAGCAGGATTCACCCCTTATCTTATTTCTGAATTAAGTAAGGTTAAGGACGGAACCTTTCAGCCAGAAAAAGAGGGAGTTTTTACAACGAGTGACTTCATAAAGTATCAAACTCTTTATGGTTTTGAAGGGGAGGTGGCAGCTAGTATTGACGGGGTCGTATGTAAGGAGTTATTTACAGATGAAAAAGGGTATTTAAAAACGCCAGAGTTTCCCTATGGCTTATACGTAATGGTAGAAACCACTACTCCTCCAGACTATGAGACTACCAACCCCTTTGTCTTTGAAATAGATCATGATGAGAGAGAGCCACAAGTATGGAGAATCTTTAATGATGCACCTGTTAGCTTCAGAATTAAAATAGTCAAAAAGGATCTTGATACTGGAAAGACAGTTTTAAACAATAATATGTGGTTCCGTATTTTTAATGAGGATACGAAAGAATACGTAACCATGTGGGATCATACATCGGTTCCCACAGAGATTGGAACGAAAAAGAACCCTTTTAAAACAATGGATGATGGTTATGCCATCCTTCCAGAACTTCTGGGGGTTGGTCATTACGTTATAGAGGAGGTAAAAGCTCCGAAGGGTTATGTAATACAAGGGAAAGAAGGAGAGCTAAAACCTGGATATGAGACAAACCCCGATTATGATAAACGGCCTTTAGAAAAAACAAGTTTTGTAATAGAAGGGAATACCGCTGCTATGATAGACCCAATAACAGAAGATGCTGTTTTGGTGGTTGAACAGAAGAACCAGCAGCAGAAGGGAAAGGTTCTTATTCACAAAGTAGGGGAAAAATTAGAATCCTTTGTACAAGATAAGTCGGTATATGGAAACATACATTTTAACTATTCATTAAAGCCTTTAGAACATGTAAAATTTAATATTGTAGCAGCAGAAGATATTTTATCTTTAGATGGGCATCAAGATATAGTATATAAGAAAGAAGAGGTGGTAGAACATATTATTACAGATCAAGAGGGACATGGATATAGTAGTATTCCTCTTCCTATGGGCAAATATTATTTAGAGGAGGTAGAGAGTCCAGAGGGGTTTATCAAGCAAGAGAATATGTTTTTCGAAATAACTGCAGAGGATCAGGATATTGCTTTTCATTATGAGCCCTTTGAAATAGAAAATCATCGACAGCTCCATCATGTGGAGGTACTTAAAAAAGATAAGGATACACAGGAGCTTCTAGAAGGAGCAGAATTTACATTAACTCTCACAGAAGAGATGAAAGTGGGTGGAGAAACAATACCAGCTGGGACTCCCATAAGGGTTGGTATTTCTGATGAAAATGGAAGAATCGTTTTCGAAGACCTTCCAAAAGGTACTTATCTATTAACAGAAACGAAAGCTCCAGATGGTTACTTTATTCAGGACTCTTTTGCAGAGGAAATTAGATTAGGATACGATGATCAAGAACAAACATCAAGAACCTTTACCTGTTTTAATACGAAAATCAACCATAAGATTCTTTTATCGAAGGTTGATGAGTCAGATGGACTTCCTTTAGAGGGTGCGGAATTTACTTTAAAAGCCAATGAGGATATTTACTTAGAAAATCATAATGAAGATCATATGAGTAAGGAAAGTATAAGAAAAGAGGATCCTTTATATAGAAAAGGAGATATTATTCAGGTGGCTATTACAGATAAACAGGGAATAGCAGAATTTAAAAATCTTCAAAAAGGTAGTTATGATCTAATAGAAACCAAACCACCAAAGGGGTATGAGGTAAACAAAGATTCGTCTACAATCATTAAACTAGGCCATAAGGTGGAGGATAAGCAGGAGAATGAAGAATATAAAGTTAAAATCACAAATCGTAAAGAGAGAGATGCAACATCCACTCCAGAGCCAATGGATACAGTTAAAACTGGAGATTATGGAAGAGGTGGTGTATTCTTCATGCTATTGATATGGACGGGTGTTCTAATATTATGTTTAAAGAAATTAAAAAGAAAGCCTATCCTAAAGGATCCAAAGACTAAATAGTATATGATAAAGAAACTGCCGCCTCCTAAGACTAAGCTTATTTGGCAGCAGTTTCTTACTTCTAAAGGATTTATTATTTTCCGTAATAGACATTCAAGTACATTTCTTTGATCTCTTTCATAAGAGGATATCTTGGGTTGGCACCTGTACACTGATCGTCAAAGGCTTGCTCAACCATCTCATCAAGTGTATCTAAGAATGCTTTTTCATCGATTCCATAATCTTTGATGGATCTCTTAATTCCTACTCGATCTTTTAAATCGTTAATCTTAGTGATAAATTTATCGACGGTTTCTTGATCATCTTTACCTGTTACTCCACAGAAGTTTGCACATTCTGCATATCTTTCCAGTGCATGTGGATACTGGTATTGAGAGAACGTACCCATTTTTGTAGGTGTAGCGGAACAGTTAAATTTGATTACTTCGCCAATTAATAATGCATTAGCAACTCCGTGTGGCAGGTGGTGGAAAGCACCTAATTTATGAGCCATGGAGTGGCATACACCTAAGAATGCATTGGCAAAAGCCATACCAGCCATGGTGGATGCATCGGCCATTTTTTCTCTTGCAAGGGCATTAGTCCCACCATTTTCATAAGCTTCTGGTAAATAGGTGAAGATGTTTTTCATAGCTTTTAATGCAAGACCATCGGTGTAATCAGTTGCCATAACAGAAGCATAAGCTTCAAGGGCATGAGTCAATGCGTCAATACCAGATGCGCTGGTTAATCCTTTCGGTTGACTCATCATATTATCAGTATCGATAATCGCCATATTCGGTAACAGCTCATAGTCTGCTAAAGGATATTTAACACCAGTGGTTTCATCAGTAATGACTGCGAATGGAGTCACCTCAGACCCTGTACCTGAAGAGGTAGGGATAGCAATAAAATATGCTTTTTCACCCATTTTAGGGAAGGTGTAAATCCTCTTTCGGATATCTACGAATCTCATGGCCATATCAAGGAAGTCAACCTCTGGGTGTTCATATAATACCCACATGATTTTAGCAGCATCCATAGCAGAACCACCACCAAGGGCAATAATAACATCTGGTTCAAAAGATGCCATAGCAGCAGCTCCCTCTTTGGCACAAGCAAGGGTTGGATCTGGAGCAACATCATAGAAACAAGTGTTAGTGATTCCCATGCTGTCTAGTTTATCGGTAATGGCTTTCGTATAGCCATTTTTATATAAAAAGGCATCGGTAACGATAAATGCTTTTTTCTTATTTAATTCTGTTTTTAATTCATTCAAAGCAACTGGTAAACAGCCCTTTTTAAAGTAAACCTTCTGTGGTGTTCTAAACCAAAGCATATTTTCTCTCCTTTGTGCAACGGTCTTATAGTTGAGTAAGTGTTTTACTCCAACGTTTTCAGAAACGGAGTTACCTCCCCAAGAACCACAACCAAGAGTTAGAGAAGGCGCTAGGTTAAAGTTATATAAGTCACCGATTCCACCGTGAGAAGAAGGAGTGTTGATTAAGATCCTTCCAGTCTTCATAGCAGTACTAAATTGATAGATCTTTTCTTTTTCATTGGTGTTGATATAAAGGGAAGAAGTATGACCAAAACCACCATCAGCCACTAATTGCATAGCTTTAGCTATGGCGTCATCAAAGGTTCCTGCTTTATACATAGCCAATACTGGAGATAACTTTTCATGGGCAAATTCTTCTGAAACATCTACAGAAGTAACTTCACCAATTAAAATCTTTGTTTCCTCTGGTACTTTTACATCTGCCATAGCAGCAATGGTAAATGCTGATTGACCAACAATTTTAGCATTTAATGCACCATTAACGATAATGGTTTTTCTTACCTTTTCTATTTCAGTAGGTTTCAAGAAGTAGCAACCTCTATTTTGAAACTCTTCTTTCACTTGATCATAAACAGGTTCCAGTACGGTAACGGACTGTTCAGAAGCACAAATCATACCATTATCAAAGGTTTTAGAATGAATGATAGAGCTTACAGCCATTTTAATATCAGCAGAATCATCTATAATAACTGGAGTATTACCAGCGCCAACACCTAAGGCAGGTTTCCCTGATGAATAAGCGGCCTTAACCATTCCAGGTCCACCAGTTGCAAGGATTAGATCGGCGTTTTTCATTACTTCGTTTGTTAATTCAAGAGAAGGAATATCAATCCATCCAATAATACCTTCTGGAGCTCCAGCTTTTACGGCAGCATCTAAAACAATTTTAGCAGCAGCGATGGTGCTTTCTTTAGCTCTTGGATGGGGGCTAATAATAATAGCATTTCTAGTCTTTAAAGAAATCAATGTTTTAAAGATTGCTGTTGAAGTAGGGTTTGTGGTCGGAATAACTGCAGCAATGAGTCCAACTGGTTCCGCTATTTTCTGGGTTCCATAGGCAGCGTTTTCTTCTATGACACCACATGTTTTAGTATCTTTATAAGCATTATAAATATATTCAGAAGCGTAATGATTTTTTATTACTTTATCTTCTACAATACCCATACCTGTTTCTTCAACTGCCATCTTAGAAAGTGGAATACGTTGCTTGTTTGCAGCGATTGCAGCTTCAAAGAAAATTTTATCTACTTGTTCCTGTGTAAATGTAGCAAATACCTTTTGAGCCTCTTTCATTGCAGCCATTTTTGCAAGAAGACCTTCTACGTTTTCGATAATTGCAGGTACCTTTGTTTTGGTTACTTTGTTAGCCATAAATATTTCCTCCCATTACTTGAAATATATTGATGTGGGGGTCAAAAAGTATTTTGCCCTTGGTCTCATAATGAATAGATTCTAATTGATAATTATTTAACAATTCCAATTATAATCTATTGTTAAATAATTGTCAATATGTTTTTTTTGAAAAATTAAAAGAATTTCTTAATACTCTATTAATTTCATAGGAAATGGTAGGAAGTCTCTTGACGGGATGGACAGAAAAAGTTATATTTGTAGAAAGAGCTATTAGATTGAAAAAGGAAGGAATGAATATCATGAGAAAAGGAAAGTACGGCATCACATTTAGTTTTTATGCAGTATTGGCATTTATATTTGCCTTGTTTGGATTAACTACTGTAGGATTTGGTCTACTTATATTTTTAATTGTAGCAGAAAAAGATGAATGGGCGGTGAGACAATCCATACAAGCACTAGGCATTAATTTAATAGGAACTTTCTTTTCTACTTCTGGGATGGGAGCATTTAGGTTAGTGAATTTTCCTATCATTAACAGAGATACGACCTGGGACGGTCTTTTGGGATCTGGTTATTATTTTATAGAAGGAGTGATAGGCTTAATCCTGTTTATTTGTATTATCATAGCCATTTCCAAAGTAATGAAAGAGCAGGATGCGGGATTGCCGTTATTATCTAGGTTTTCTGATTGGGCATACGGAGTCATGAGACCAAAAGTTGATCATACTGCGAATCAGCAAAACTATTATCCACAAGGTCAGAATATGTATTACCGTAACCAAATGCCAAATGGAGAACAGATGAATGGGCAGAGAAACAAGGATTATCCTTATCAACAACATATGAATCAACAGAATCAGATGAATCCGCCACTCTATAACCAAGCAGGACAGCCAATAAACCAAAGGGGACAAGGAAATAACCAACCAATGCATGATAGAGGCTTGGTAAACGGTCAACCTATGAATCAAAGGAACCAGGGGAATAACCAGCCCATAAATCATAGAGGCCCAGCAAATGGTCAGCCCATAGACCAAAGGAGTCAAGAGAACAACCAACCACAGAATCAAACAGAGGTTGATCAAAAGGTAGAAACTAAAACTGAAACCGTATCCAACCCTGAAGATAAGAACCATTGATAAAAAAAGATCTGCACTTGATCAGTTTGTGATGAGTGCAGATCTTTTTCGTCTTCTATCATTAAAGTTTCTCAGGTTCTGGATAAGATACTCCAAAAGTATCAACGGTAACTTTTTTCATGATTTGAGGTGTTAATGGTTTATCATTATAGTCTGTCTGTGTTTCAGCGATTTCATTTACATGTTCTAATCCTTCAATAACTTTTCCAAAACCTGCATAAGCTCCATCTAAGTGTGGAGAGGTTTTATGCATAATAAAGAATTGAGAACCTGCAGAGTTTGGCATCATAGAACGTGCCATGGAAAGCACACCAGGCTCATGTTTTAAAGAATTTTCAAAACCGTTTTGTGAAAATTCACCTTTAATAGAATAACCAGGGCCACCCATACCATTTCCATCTGGGCATCCTCCTTGGATCATAAATCCATGAATCACTCTATGAAAGTTCAAACCATCATAATATCCCTTGTTAATAAGGCTAATGAAGTTATTCACAGTGATTGGAGCAATCTCTGGGTAAAGCTCAGCCTTTATGGTATTTCCATTTTCTAATTCAAATGTAACTATTGGATTTTGTGCCATATTTTATTTCCTTTCGTATATGCGTAATATTAGGAATCATTTTCTTTTGTTTCCTTGTGTATGAATATTATAGTACGATATGATCATAGTGGCAAGGGGATTCTTTGGTTTTACTTGTTTTACATAGGAAGGTAGAGTAAAATAAAAAGATGTAATGAAAACGTCGAGGAGGTTACATATGTTAAAGGGAATTATATTTGATATGGATGGTGTGTTGGTGAATTCAGAACCTTTACATTATAAAGTTTATACTCAGCTATTAGATGGGTATGGGCAGAAACTTGATTGGGAGGTTTATAAGCCTTTTATAGGTTCTACTAGAAAGGCTTTAACCGATCAATTATTGAAAGTGTATCATCTTCCTTTAACAGAAGATGAGCTTGTAAAAGCCATGAAGGAAAAAAAGAAAGAGCTTGTAGAAATGGAGGGTTATGAAGGGATCCACGGAATTCCAGAGTTCTTACAAAGGCTAAAGAAGGCAGGCTATCTACTGGCAGTGGCTTCCTCTTCTTCTTATGAATATATAAAAGAGGTTACGAATGCTTTAGGGATCCAGTCATATTTTGATTATTTAGTATCTGGAGAAAGTGTAGAACATCCAAAACCTGCACCAGATGTTTTTTTAAAAACGGCTGAAATGATGGGACTATTACCAGAAGAATGCCTTGTGGTTGAAGACTCTAATAATGGAGTCCGAGCTGCTAATGCAGCAGGTATGGCCTGTATAGGGTTTGAAAATCCAGATTCTGGAGAACAGGATTTAAGGGTAGCAGATATGATTGTATTAGGATTCGATGACCTTGATATTACCTATATTAAGAATATACATAAAAGACATTTTGGTATTCCCCTTACCATAGGAGAAACAGAACGTATTTTGGTGAGAGAATTAACAGTGGATGATCTAGATGATCTTTATGGTTTTTATGATCCCTCTATGACAGATGGATGTATGGAAGCACTGACAGAAGATAGAGATTATGAAAGAGAGCGATTAAAAAACTATATTACCAACGCATATATATTTTGCGGATACGGGCTTTGGGCCATATATTCAAAAGAAACAGGTGATTTTTTAGGTCAAATAGGTTTTACAAATGCGAACTTAAAGGGTAAGAATCGATTACAATTAGGGTATATAATAGGAAAGCCATATAGAAATCGAGGATACGCTTATGAAGCAGCTCTCTTAGCCTTAAATTTTGCTAAGGAGCAATTATATTTGGAAGAGATACACATGTTAATTGAGGAGGAAAATCTTCCTTCTAAATCACTAGCCCTAAAGCTACAGTTTCAAGACGAAGGTTTCATAGAAGAGGAAGATAAAGTATATAGACATTTTAGAAAAGAGGTAAGGGTAGGTGAAGGAACCTGAAAATAAAATGAAAGATAAAACAGAAAACTATTTAACAAAAACCAGTAGTATTTGTATATTAGCTTTGATATGTACGGCCTTATGGGGAAGTGCTTATCCAGGAGTGAAAATAGGATATGAATTATTTGGGATTGAAAGTAAGGATTATGCAACTCAAATTCTATTTGCTGGATATCGTTTTGCTTTAGCTGGAGTACTAACGTTTATCATTGGCTGTGTCCTATCTAGAAAGATCATTTATCCTAAAAAGAAAACAGTTGGTCCTATTGCTATGATAGGGATGGTACAGACTACTTTACAGTACATCTTTTTTTATCTGGGACTTTCTAATACCAGCGGTGTTAACGGAGCGATTGTAGCAGCAACGAATACCTTTTTTCTGATTTTACTAGCTCACTTTTTTATCAAAGGAGAGCGGTTAAACATATCCAAGGTGTTAGGATGTATTCTAGGCTTTTTAGGAGTTGTCACCATAAACCTTGGAGGGTTAGGACAAGGTGGAGGTTTTCATCTAAAGGGAGAAGGATTTTTACTGATTGCAGCATGTTCTTATGGTCTAGGTTCTGTATTAACAAAACAATTTGCGAAAGATGAAGATCCTACTACTTTAACGGCATATCAGCTTTTATTAGGAGGGATTCTATTAATTTTTCTTGGATTATCAATGGGAGGCCAATTAGGACAAGTCTCATCTAAGGGAGTCTTCTTGTTACTATACCTGGCAATGTTATCGGCGGTGGCCTTTACCCTTTGGACTGTCTTGCTTAAATATAATCCAGTAGGTAAAATATCCATATACAGTTTTATGATTCCCGTATTTGGAGTAATGATGTCTGCCATATTTTTAGGAGAACAGGCTTTCACAATAAGGAATATCATGGCCTTATTATTTGTCTGTGCAGGTATCTATATTGTAAATAAGGGAGGAGAATATACGATAAAAAAGAAAAAAGATCAGTGAGTTTTGAGGAGAAAAGAAATGTTTTGTACAAAATGTGGTTATAAAAATACAAAAGATAGCTTGTTTTGCCAGGAATGTGGGGCGAGACTTCCCATAAAAAGCAATAAAAATATCATAGATGCTTTAAAGGAAGCGCCTAAATCCTTATACATCATAGCAGGAGCTATTTTTGTTCTAATGATCATCGGTGCTATAGGTGGAAGGATCATAAAAAAACAGACTTCGCCGATAGCTATGATAAATAAATATATGGAGGCTTATTCTGAAGAGAAATGGGATGTTGTATATTCTTATTTAGATATTACAGAAAACCAATGGGTAAATAAGGAAAGCTTCATAAAACAAAAAGAATTAGATACAGAACCATTGGATAAGATTGTAAATTATGACATTATAAATAAAAAAACGGAAGAAACAGATTTCAATGCAGAGTCTGGTAACAGGGATGATACGGGTCTTATACAAGTATATGAAGTAGCTTACGTAACTCAAAATTCATCCATGACTCAAACAATGGAGATCCGTCTAAATACTCAAAAAAAGAAACGGTTTATGTTTTTTAATACCTATCTCGTTCATCCATCTGCATATATGGCAACAGATTGTACCATATATGCACCACAGGATTCCAAGGTATTTATAGACGGAATCGAACTCACACCTTCTGGAGATAAAACCAGTACACAGGATGGGGATTTGGCGGCTTATACGGTTGATTATCTTTTTAAAGGGAACTATGATATTACAATTGAACATCCTCTGGGGCAACAGCTGACCATGGAGGAGGTATCCTTTTCAAATGATGAAGAGGTTATGGTGGATCATCTTTTATTCAATGGAACTATGAGAGAAGAAAGATTTCAAGATACTCAGGGGTATCTTCAACAGTTAATGAAAGGTGCAATAAATGGAGAAGAGTTTATGAATTTGAACCTTCCCGTTTTAAATACTGTTAATGCAAAAGACTCTTGTGAAGAAGCCTATAACAAATTAAGAGAGCAACTTGAGATCAACGAACATGGAGTTGGGTATAAAAGTATAACAATAAAAGGGTTTACAGATACTTCCACCCAAGATAAGTTTGATTCTCATCAGACTTATACCTCTAAAATCGAGTTTGAGTTTGATTATGTAAGAATGGTCAAAACGGGTTGGGGAAGCAGTAGAACCAAAGAAGAGCGTTCTGAGAAAACACAAAAAGGAACATTTACAATAAATTATATTTTTAAAGATATGGAATGGCAGATAGAGTCTTACCATATTGATGGATTGAATGAATGATGAGATAAAGAGAGGAAAGTCCCTCATTCTATTCCTCAAGAAAAATTTTAGGAAAGACGTCTTATTCTTATGATGTTACCAGTAGATACCTTGTCATTCATATAAAATTAGTATACAATAGAAAAGTTAGCAGATAAAGTATAGAATATGATATGAGAGAAAATAATGAAAATAGTTGAAGCAGAGCATTTATTATATGAATATATTAATGAAGATGAAGAAGGTAAGGTAGAATCTGTAAATAAAGCCATCAACGATTTAAACCTATCCATAGAAGCTGGTGAATTTATAGCTATTTTAGGCCATAATGGCTCTGGTAAATCCACTCTAGCTAAGCATATCAATGCCCTTCTTCGTCCCACGAATGGAACCTTATGGGTAGATGGAAAAGATACCAAAGACGATGAAGAATTATGGAAAATAAGAGAAACCGCAGGTATGGTCTTTCAAAATCCAGATAATCAGATCATTGGTACTATAGTAGAAGAAGATGTTGGTTTTGGACCAGAAAATCTTGGAGTACCTACGGATGAAATTTGGCAGAGAGTAAAAGAAAGTTTAAGTGCTGTGGAGATGCTTAAGTATAGAAAGCGATCTCCCAATAAACTATCTGGAGGGCAGAAGCAAAGAGTCGCCATTGCAGGTGTTGTATCTATGAAACCAAAATGTATTGTCTTAGATGAGCCTACTGCAATGTTAGATCCAAATGGCCGTAAAGAGGTTATTAAAACCATAAAAAAACTAA
>DVLR01000316.1 GCA_018715425.1 Candidatus Merdenecus merdavium | reverse complement strand
CCATTATCTGCACACATCACAATCAAAGCCTTCTTTTTAAGCTCTATTTGGGATGAACCACTAATTCCAGATAATTGTATGAAAGCTGATTCCAAAGTTCCTAGACCATGTAAAGGTTTCGCAATTTGATCCCATCTTTGTCTAGTCTCTTTCATAGTATATTCATCTAAAGGTAAAATCGTAGTTAGAAGTTTCTCAAGATTCATACTCTGCACACCTTTCTAAAAATCCTTTTACAAGCTCCCTATTGGAATAATAAGCAAGATGGGGAAATCCCATGACGTATTGACGGCTGACGTGACCCGTTACATAGGTCCTTCCTCCTCCAGGCTTTTCTCCTTGCAAGTCAACACCACAGGCTGTGCTGCGATAATAATGATATTCATGTCCTTTTATTTTTATTCCCTCTACACCAAAGATTGGTTTTGATGAAGTAAAGGTTGCATATCCAAAAGGGCCCAATTTTGCTTCTTTGTAGCCACATCCTTTTACGAAACCAATCATGGAATAAGGAACTCCATCTGGAGTCTTTAATTCTTCATGAAGATACAAAAAGCCTCCACACTCTGCCATAAAAGGAATGCCATCTTCTAAGCATTTCTTTATGCTACGTCTCATGGAATGGTTTTGATGTAACTCTTGAGCATGTAATTCAGGGTAGCCACCTGGAAAAATGATCCCCTTTATCCCTTTAGGCAATTGACGGTCAGCCAAAGGAGAAAACTCTATGATTTGAGCACCAAGACTTTTTAAAATTTCTAAGTTTTCTTCATAGACGAAAGAAAAAGCAGCATCCCTTGCAACGGCTATTTTAATTTTTTCTCCAACACTTATTTGATTAATGTCTCCTAAATCATCTTTAAGACCATTTCCAGATGGATGATGAACCTCAGGATGGAAGTCACTGGTCAAGTCACCAGCAGAATGAGCCAACTCCAAAATCCCATCTAAATCAATGGTTTGCTCCACTTGATCTCCCAATAGTTCCAATCGGTATTTCACATCTATAATCTCTTCTGGTAACGTCAAACCTAAATATCTACTTTCCAAAGCAAAGGTATCGTTCTTAGGTAAATATCCATATACTTTTAAAGATAATTCACTTTCTATTAATGCCTTTAGTTTTGGATACATCATAGGAGAAATTTGATTGATAATAACACCTTTGATTTGACTCTCCTCTTTAAATTCTAAAAAGCCTTTGATATATGGTACAATAGATAAACTCATCCCTTTTCCATTAACAACAAAGATCGTCGGTGTATCTGTTATGTTTGCCAGTTCAAAAGAACTGGCCTGATCCGTTACCCCGCCAATCCCATCGTAATATCCCATGACTCCTTCTAAAATGGCTAAATCATGGTTTCTGGAACCCTCTATCAAAAAACCATTCAGTTGTTCTTTTTCAGCAAAAAAAGAATCTAAGTTTCCAGACTTTGTTCCTAGTATCTGCCTATGAAACATAGGATCGATGTAATCTGGTCCACATTTAAAAGAGGTCATAGATAGACCCTTTTTCATCATCGCCTTTAACACTCCACAGGTTATTAGGGTCTTACCACTTCCACTGGCTCCCGCTGCAATCATAACTCTTGGTAACTTCATTCACTTATTCTCCTAATCTTTCTAAAGTGATCATATAGACTGGATTTTGTCCCATCATCATATGATACCGACTTACCTCTTTTGCCTTAGCAATATTTACACAGATAATCTCCGACTGTACATCCTCTATGGTTTTGATCAACTCTATACATTCTGATACGGTCTCTAAAGTAATGGCATGAATCACTATTTTAGCAAACCTATTCTTTTTGTATATCGTATGGATGATCTCCTTTAGATTTCCTCCAGATCCTCCTATAAACACATGTGATGGTGCTGGTAAAGATCTTAAAGCTTCTGGAGCAAGACCTGGAATCACTTGTAAGTTAGATGTTTGAAACCGCATTTTATTTCTCTCAATTAACTCTACAGCCTCCTTTTTTCGCTCAATAGCATAAACCCTTCCTCCATATGCCCATCTAGCAAGTTCTATGGATACAGAACCAGTTCCAGCTCCTATATCGTAAATAATACTGTCTTCTTCAGGCATTAACAGCCCTACCGATAACATCCTTATTTCTCTTTTTGTCATAGGAATCTTATCTCTTAAGAAAGCTTCATCTTTGATTCCCCAAAGATCGGTTCTTTTTTTGTAATGAATGTTTTTTATAAGTACTACAGATAAACTAGAAAATTCTTCTTTTAACAATTGACTTGGACTACCAGAAATAATCTTTTCATTTTGATAGGAAAGATTCTCTCCAGCATAAATCAATACATCTTTTAGACCATAATGTAACAACTGTTCACAGAGATCATGAAGTCCAAAAGTACTGCCTAATAAAGAGTAAACATACTGGTGTCGTAAGATCTCTTCCACTATATTTTCTTCTCTTCCATGAAGGCTGATAAGTTTTACATTCTGCCAAGGAACTCTTATTTTTGCACAGAAATAAGAAACACTTGATATGCCAGGATAAAGGATCACATCTTCATCTTTAAATTCTGTCAATAGCTGTTTTGTTCCACTGTAGAAACCCACATCACCAGACTGTAAAATCACTACATTTTCATACTCTGGATGTTCCCAAAGGTAACCTTTGATATCTGAAGCTTGATAAGACTTGTAAATGGCATATCCCTTATCTTCGTAGGATTCTACCATTCGCTGGGCACCGATGATTAGATCAGCATCTTCACAGATTTTTCTAGACTCTTCTGTCATCTGTAAGGATCCACCCATACCAATGCCAACAATGGATATCTTTCTTTTGATTTGTAAATTTAGTTTTTGGATCAAATGTTTTTTTAAAGAAAATACATCTAGCCCACTTTCTTCCATAGGTCGCCCAATCACAAGAGAAGTAACTCCAGCTCTTCTAGCAGCCCAAATTTTCTCTAAAAATCCACCGGTTTGACCTGATTCTTTTGTTACAAGAAAAGTAGCATCAATCTGCTTTAACATGGCATAATTCAGTTCTTCTGAAAAGGGGCCTTGCATACAGATGAGGTTTCTCCCCTGAAATCCTAATTTTTTACAGGCTTCTACAACCTCTGGAATAGAAAGAACTCTTGGGAATAAACGCGTATCATATTCTGGAATGATGGTAAATTCTTTTAATTCTTTGCTTCCAGTTGTAAGCAAAGCCCTCCCTTCATGATCTTTTAAATATTCAGCGGCTTCCTTTGTTGAGGATACATAGATGATGTCATTTTCTACTTCACTGTTTTTCCGTAAAAGCCTTAAATATTCTATTCCTGTTTTTTCACAAGCTCTTTTTATATTTTCTGTTACTTCTTTTGCATAAGGATGGGTACCATCAATGACAGAGGAGATTCGAAGCTTTACCATAAGCTCCTCCATCTCCTCCGCACTTAAACGCCCTGTAAGTATTTCGAGACCTTTTTCTTTAGAAACTAGACTTTCTCCGTATTCTGTAGCTACGCTTATATAAACTGTAACATGGTATTTTAATAGATACTCAGCCATTTTTCTACCATCAACAGTACCAGCAAAGATTAATACTTTATTTTGATTATCTTTCATATTCATAACCTCTTGGAGTGACCATACGATTTCCTACTCTTTTGGTATTTGAATTGCCTATATATACCGTTGTAAACATATCTACCTTTTTATCTCTTAATTCTTTTAGGGTTAAGATCTCAATTGTTTCTCCATCTCTTGCAATATTTTTAACAATTCCACAAATAAGAGTCTCTGGTTGATGTTCCATAATTAAATCACATGCTTTTTCCAAGTAATCGTGACGTTTTTTGCTGGAAGGATTATATAAACAAATGACCAAATCAGCCATAGATGCATGGATTAATCTTGACTGAATGGTTTCCCAAGGAGTCAATAAATCACTTAAACTAATCACTGCAAAATCATGGATAAATGGAGCTCCTAATAGACTTCCACCTCCAAGAGCCGCTGTAACTCCAGAAACAATTTCCACCTCAAATTCTGGATATCTAGTTGCCCCTATATCAATCATAAGACCCGCCATTCCATAAACACCAGCATCACCACTACAAATCATGGCTACGGTCTTTCCCTTTTTTGCCTCTTCAAATGCTAAGATACATCGATCCACTTCCTTCTTCATCGGTGTGGTTAAAAACTCTTTGTTTCCAAAATGTTTTTTCATCAATTCTACATAAACCGTGTATCCCACAATGGTTTCACACGACTCTAACACATGAGCTGCTTTTATCGTCATCTGTTCATAAGAGCCAGGTCCAATACCGACCACGTATATTTTATTCAAATTTTAGCCTCCAATCTCTAACTGCAAGGGCAATGGTTACTCCATCTTTTGCATACTTCTTTTGAATTAAATGACCATTTTTACTTCCTAGAACAGCACTCCTTTCACAGACATTTGATACTCCAGTAATGCCACGAACAAATTCTGATGGTGTAAAATCTCCTTCTATTTGCTGTAATTCTAATGCTGAATAAGTGATAAACGGTATGTTATAATCAGTGCAAACTTCATGGATACCAACCTCTTCCTTTTTTAAATCAATACTGGCAATCAACTCTATTTGCCGTAGATGTAATCTGTTTTTTTCTAATACTTCTAATATGGTATCTCTGATCTTTTTTCCTTCCGTATTTTTCTTACATCCTACCCCTATGGTTACGGTCTGAGGCGTCAAGTATAACCTTTGAGTTTCTGAATCTTCATAAGGTTCCTTCTCTGTAATGACTACTTCTAGACCTTCGGATGGTATAGCTCTGCTTCCCTTCTCCCTTCTTATGAAATTCACTTGTTTAGGTATTTCTCCATAGGCATCAAAATCAGAATATATGTCTATCGTATTTCCATCTAATAAATACGCCGATATTTTTTTAGCTAGTTTCATGTCGCTAATAGATAATCCATTTTTCTTAGCAAATACGTCAACGGCAAAGGTGTCATGAATATCTGTAGCTGTGGTAATAACTGCTTTTCCATGAATCATGTTTTCAAGTTCCATGGATAAAGCATTGGCTCCACCGATATGACCAGATAAAATAGGGATGATAAAATTCCCTTTTTCGTCAATAACAAGAACGGCAGGATCTACTGTTTTATCCTTGATATATGGTGCAATACTCCTAACTGCAATACCACAAGCCCCTATAAAGATGAGATAGTTTGATGATAGAAACTGTTCTCTCGTCCATTGACTCAATGAATGAACTGGTTCTAAATGACTTTTTTTTGCATATTTTTTTATTGTAAAACCTGTCACTTCATATTGATGTTCCCTTAATCTATCCCTTATTTTAACGCATAATTCACTACCTGTTGCAGTAAAACTAATTATAGAAACTCTCATTCTATCACCTTGTTTATCTACTTGCCTTTCTAAAATCTGTACTAAATGATGGATCATATAATTTAGATCTACTATACTTATTCTGCAAAACAGCCTCCCCAACAATAATAAGAGCTGTTTTTGTTATCCCTTCCTGAATAGCTCTTTCTGCAAGAGTAGAGACGGTACAAATAATAGTTTTCTCATCTTCCCAAGTCGCTTTATATACAATTGCTGCTGGTGTTTCTTCCTTATAACCTCCAACCAAAAGCCTTTCTGTTAACTGTTCCAGCATTCCCGTACTTAAAAAAATAACCATAGTGGATTGATGTTTGGCAAATTCTGCAATTTCTTCTTTTTCTGGAACAGGAGTTCTTCCTTCCATTCTTGTTATGATCACACTTTGGGATACCCCTGGTAAAGTATATTCCATTTTAAGAGCTGATGCCGCTCCACAAAAAGAGCTAACACCAGGACAGTAATCATAAGGAATGCCTGCTTCTTCTAAAAGATCCATTTGCTCCCTAATAGCCCCGTATAAGCAAGGATCTCCTGTATGTAAACGGACGATCTCTAATCCTTTTCTATCTCCATCTTTCATCACTTGAAAAACTTCTTCTAAGGTCATCTTTGCACTATCATAAACAATACAGGATTCTTTTTTATCCTCTAAAAGTTTTGGATTCACTAATGAGCCTGCATAGATAATCACATCGGCTGCCTGTATTAAGCGTAGCCCTTTCACCGTGATCAAATCCACTGCGCCACTTCCAGCACCTACAAAATATACCATTTACTTCTCCTTTATGATGATCAGGGAGTAATACCCTGAATGATTTGGTATGCTATGTGTATCATCGTATATTTTTTCATTCTTCATCCCACAATTTTCTACCATCATGGCTTCTATATTTTTTTTCACAAGTTCTTCTTTTACTTCTTTTATCTGCTTTCCAGATTTCATTAACACCTTTGTTCCAGAAAGTTTTAATGCATCTTCTATACCGTATGAAGCTGGTATAATATGTAAGGATTCACTTCGTTCTACCAAGCTTTGGTTTAACCTAGCTGATGCTGCGCAAAAAGAAGTAACACCACTGATGATTTCTCCTTCATATCCTTCCTTTAATACTTTACTGTGGATATACATGTAAGTTGAATATACTGTAGGATCTCCAAGAGTTAAAAATGCAATATTCTTACCTTTTTTTAACATGGATATGATACGGTCTTTCCCTATTTCGTAATGCTCTTCTAATAATTGTTTATCTTTTGTCATAGGGATATGAATTGGTAGAATTTCTTTTTCTTCTATCTGTGGAATACCTTTTTTTACAATTTCATAAGCAGTACAACGCTCTTTATCCTTTCCTGGGATGGCGATGATATCACATTCCTTTATTAATCGAACAGCTTTTAAAGTAAGATATTCTGGATCACCTGGTCCTACTCCTACTCCATATAACTTTCCTTTCATGTTCAACCTCTTTTTCTATTCCCCTAAAAAGTAACTAGAGGATTTATATTTTTGTTTCTGACTTTGCAAGCAACTTTAATAATTCTTTGGCATTTTCTGTTTCACCCAAGGTTCCATACTGGTTAGAAAAAACAATAGCCCCAATTTTTAATCTGCCATAGGATCTTTTATTTAAATAAAACTGTATTTTATCCATGATGACATTCATGGTTTCTACTATCTTGTTCTCTTCTGCTATAATTTCTAACGCTTGATCTGTAGTAATGGTATGTAATATTCTTTTTGCACCTTCATAAGAAATATCCGCCAAAATAGCACAACTAGCCATAAGCTCTGCTCTACAATCCCCATTCCTTGAATGAGTATTCATTATGCCACCAGCAACCTTAATCAATTTTCCTATATGAGAAACAAATAATATGCCCTTCATATGAAGCTCTACTGCCATATCGATAGTATCACCAATATAATTACTACACTTCATTGAGTCTGGCAATTCATATTTTAACCCCTCTTTTATATAATCCTGTCCATAATTACCTGGAGTGACCAATAGAATTTCTGTACCTTCTGCTTTTTTTATTTTCATTTCACTTTTTATACTGTCTATTAAAGCTGATTCGCTCATGGGTTCTACAATCCCTGTGGTCCCTAATATGGAAATCCCTCCCATAATGCCTAATCTTTCATTAAATGTCTTTTTTGCTATTTCTTTACCCTCAGGTGCATAAATCATAACCTCTAAACCTTTTGAGTAGTTGCAAGACCTACATACCTCTTCTAAATGCTCTTTGATCATTTGCCTTGGTACTTTATTAATAGCGGAAGCTCCAACCTCTTGCTCAAGACCTTTTTTAGTGACTCTTCCAATCCCCATACCACCATCTAAAGAAATACCTTCTTTATCCGTTTTCTTTACCGATGCATAGATTAATATTTGATCCGTCACATCTGGATCATCACCTGCATCTTTTCTAATTGCACAAGTTACAGACTCTGTGGTCATATGAATTTCTAGAACTTCTAAATTTAATTGGATCCCTTTAGGAGTGGTAACCTGCACCATATCCATCTGCTGATTGGTAAGTAACATCATGGCAGCCGCTTTACTAGCTGCTGTAGCACAAGTACCTGTTGTATAGCCGTAACGTAATTTCTTATTATTCTTTAGGATATACATATCATCTAAATCACTTTTCATCTATACTATACCTTTCTAACTTAGGCTTATTATATTATTTCCAATGTA
>DVLR01000315.1 GCA_018715425.1 Candidatus Merdenecus merdavium | reverse complement strand
AAAAGGCAGCAAAATTAAGTGGAGTTAATACCAATAAGGTGTTGTTTACGGCTTATATCAACGTTGCGTTTTTAAGTGCAGTCGCTGCTCTTGTCTGTGTTGCAAGATTTAATTCTGCGGCTCCAACTGCTGGAACCAGTTATGAGCTGGATGCCATCGGTTCTTGCTTTATTGGTGGGGCCTCTGCATACGGTGGAATAGGAACGATACCAGGCGTTGTAATTGGTGCCATATTTATGGGAGTTATCAACAATGGAATGTCCATCATGGGTCTTGATTCAAATATCCAGAAGACGGTAAAAGGGTTTGTCTTGTTAGCAGCAGTAATTTTTGATGTGTTGTCTAAGCAGAGAAATAAATCTGTGTAGAAAATATATTTCAACTTATGGACATAAAGAATCCCTTTCTAATACAATTTAAGATATATTTTGAAGTTTGATTGTTTTTGTTACTTTTATATTATTAAGCATATGTTACAAGCTGACTTTTGCAGCAAAGTAGAATTAAGAATGCCTTCAATCCCAGTAAATATTAGGGATTGAGGGCTTGTTGTTCTGTCCGAAAGTCATAGTGTTTTTTGCTCCAAAAGACAAGTCAAGCATTCTTTTTTGATTTTTTAATTTTGAGCTGTTCCACACATAGCATTATAAAGCACATATAAAAGGACATAAAAAATACTTATAGTTAAAAATTGCTTGACTTTATGTAAAAGGTTTAGTAACTTATTTAGTAATAGATGAAGTGGAGGTAAAGCATGGCGACGATAAAAGATATTGCGAAATTGGTAGGAGTATCAAATGCCACTGTTTCACGAGTGTTAAACTATGATAATAAATTATCAGTCAACCAAGAAACAAGAGCGGCTATATTTAAGGCCGCAGATGACTTGAATTATAAAAAGAAGGTGATTCATCCTAAGATTGATCATGTTACCTTATTGTTTTGGGCATCTAATCAAGAAGAATTAGAAGATGAATATTATAATTCTCTGTGTAAAGAGATGGTGCAAAGAGCCAAGAGTAGAAACGTTGACTTGGTTCAAATCAATAAAAAAGATGGTATTGAGGCAGTACCAAAAAACACAAAGGCATTTATTGCCATTGGCTGGTTCTCAAAGAAAGAGATCACTACATTACGTAAAATTACCAATCAGGGTATTTTTGTAGATACGTCGCCAGATGAAAGTGCCTTTGATTCTGTTCGTCCTAATTTGGATTCGATTGTTACCCAGATTGTAGATCATTTTATTAAAAAAGGACATCAAAATATAGGTTTTGTAGGCACCTATGATTATGATATTAATACTCGTGAGAAAATAATGGATGTTAGAGAATGGTCCTTTAAGGAAAGTGCAAGGTACTACGGTGTTTTGGATGAGAGAAAAATTTATCTTGTGGATAATCTCACAGTTCATGAGGGATATCTAGTCGGAAAACGCATGATAAAAGAGTTAGGAGATGATTTGCCCACGGCTCTTTGTATGGCCAGTGACACACTATCGGTAGGGATTTTACAAGCATTTAACGAAAAAGGAATTTTGATTCCACAGCGAATCGAAATATTTAGTATTAACGACATTAATATTGCTCAATATGTTTCCCCACCACTTACAACGTTCCATATCGATATTCCCACCATGTGTGATACCAGTTTAGATTTACTCAAGGAGCAGATGATTAAGAAACGTGATATCACGAAAACGGTATACATTAACGGCAAGCCTGTTTTTAGAAAAAGTTGTAAAAATTAGACGCAAACTTACACGAAACCAGTATTCGGAGATACTGAGTAGATTTTACAAACGATTAACATTCTAAGATACGTATAAGATGTAAAGCATAACCCTTCCAATATACTAGAAATAGGGCAGTATATTGGAGGGGTTATTTTGTGAATCCTGCTAGAAATAGATTTAAAATCTAAAAACACATAGATATAATTGACAGGTCGTTAAAAGAATGATATTATTTAGATAAAATATTTATCTAATATATAGTAAAAGGTTTACTATCGTTTACAGGAAGGAAGACAAAAATATGAGTTT
The DNA here is from genome assembly GCA_018715425.1 of Candidatus Merdenecus merdavium. Taxonomy (GTDB): domain Bacteria; phylum Bacillota; class Clostridia; order Lachnospirales; family Lachnospiraceae; genus Merdenecus; species Merdenecus merdavium. Next base: position 1,259 of record DVLR01000315.1, on the reverse strand, counting down.
TATAAAAGGTGTAGATATTTCTATATTAGAAGAATTAGAGGCTTTAGGGGTAAAGTATTACGACCAAGGAGTAAACAAAGACTTGTTTGATATTTTGACTTACTATGATGTGAATACGATCAGATTGAGACTTTGGCACGACCCTTACGATGAACAAGGGCATCCTTATGGCGGTGGTACCAATGATATGGAGAAGACAATTCATATGGCTAAGAGAGCGAAAGCTAAGAATCTTCAATTTGTTCTAGACCTTCATTATAGTGATTTTTGGACTGATCCAGGAAAGCAGATAAAGCCAAAAGCGTGGAAGAATTTAAGCGAAGTAGAGTTAGAGAATAAGGTATATCAGTATACATATGAAACAGTGAAAACATTTAAGGAAGAAGGAGTTCAACCAGAAATTATCCAAATTGGAAATGAAATAACCAATGGTTTTTTATGGCCAGATGGTAAGACTCCTAACTATGACACCATGTGTTCCTTATTAAAACAGGGTATTCAGGCAGTAAAAGATATTGATACTAAAATTAAGATTATCCTTCATTTAGACTTTGGTGGAGATAATAAACTTTACCGTTCTTGGTTTGACGAAGTAACAAAAAGAGAGGTTGAGTTTGATATTATTGGTTTATCATATTATCCTTTTTGGCATGGAACATTAGAAGAACTCTCTTTTAATTTAAATGATATAAGCAAGCGTTATAATAAAGAGGTTTTAGTAGTAGAAACTGCTTACGGTTTCACTCTTGAGAGCCAGGAGGGATGCATTAATATCTTTTCACAGGAGTTAGCAGATCAAGGGGGATATGATCCTACCCCACAGGGCCAGTCCGATTTTCTTGTTGACCTATACAATTGTTTAAGATCAGTAGAAAATCAAAAGGGATTAGGATTTGTCTATTGGGAACCAGCTTGGATTCCTGTAAAAAATTCCACATGGGCTACAAAGGCTGGAAGAGACTATATAAAAGATACAGCTAAAGGTGGAAATTCGTGGGCCAATCAAAGTCTATTTGATTATCAAGGAAATGCATTACCTGCTTTAAAAGCTATCAAAGAAGTGATGATAAATAGGGAAGCGGTAAAATAAATCACAAGAAGATACATAATAATCTAATAAACTAATTATTGATAAATAAAAGAAATAAGTAAATGAATGGTGAGGATATAGAAAGCGAGGAAGAGAAGATGAAGAAAAAAGTTATAGCAATTCTATGTGGATGTTTAGTGATAGCTAGTGTCCTTACTGGTTGTAAAGA
>DVLR01000314.1 GCA_018715425.1 Candidatus Merdenecus merdavium | reverse complement strand
CAATGGAAAACCATAAAAGGAAGTAGCGCAGAACCCCCCGACCATGAACTAAACGAAATGATTCTGGTCGGGAGGTTCTATATGGTTTAATTATTCATTTTCTTCTACGATTTCATCGTATTCAGAGCTATCTAGAAGTTCGTCAAAAGCATCTGCCACGATTTCATATTCATCGTCATCATCGATGTTTTCAAGTTCTGGTTCACCATCACTGTTTTCTTTAAAGCGGTATAAGAATACTTCTCCGTCTTCGTTCTCTCCTTCATCATTTAATGGAAGAAGTGCAATATACTCTTTATCTCCAGCTGGGAAGATTGTTAAAACAGCACATTCTAAAACTGTTCCATCATCAAGGGTAAGAGTTACAGAAGCTTCACCTTCGTGGTCGTGTTCGCATCCACAGTCGCATCCGTGATCATGATTATGTTCGCTCATCATAATACCTCATTTCTATAATATTACAAACCAATATTGATTCGTTCTTTTTACTGTATCAGAAGCGAGGAATAATTGCAAGAAAATAAAAAAAGTATTTAAAAATCAGTTGACTTTATTGGGATTTATAATACAATAAAAGGAGAAATTATTTTAAACATTTTTATATTTGAGAGGAGAAACTTTTCGTGGTTACGGGTAAGAATTTTGAAGAGAAGAAAGGAAGGCCTTCTTATAGTGAGGATAGGCCGCAACAAGAGAAGGGTAACAAGGACAGGGGGAGAAATTATAACCCGAGGAATCAAGGTGGAGAGAAACAGCATTCTTCCTATGATTCAAGACCAGAAAACCGCGGTAACTATTCTGGACGTAGCGACAAGCCATACACCAATAGAGAGGATAAGCCATATCAAAGTAGAGGCGATAGACCTTATCAGAACAGAAGTGATAGATCTTATCAAAATAAAGAAGATAGACCGTATCAAAGTAGAGGCGATAAACCTTATTCAAACAGAGGCGAAAGGTCCTATCAAAATAAAAGTGATAAACCTTACCAAGGAAGATCTAAATCCCAAGGTGGCGGCGGTTATAGAGGCACAAAACCATATAACAGCTTTAGTAAAGATGATTCCGATGATGAATATGCACCAATTGTTCATCCAAAGAAGAAACCAGCGTCTTCAAAAGAGAAGAATAAAGATACAAACCCAGATAAAGCTGGCGTAATTAACCGCTTGGAAAAAGAAAAAAAAGTAATGAAAAAGAAAACGGAAACCCGTAAAGGGAAAAATGCATCAACAAAACCTCAAGTTCGTATAAAAAGAACGAACAATATTGATTGGACGAGAGAGTATGAAAATGATTCCTACGATGATGATGATGCATACTATAATTATTAAAGTTATTCATTCATAGATAAAAAGGTACTGCAAGAGGGATAAGCTTCTCTAGCAGTACCTTTATTTCCTTTCATTTAAAGCTTCTTAAAGAAACGGACTTAATTAGTGAGGAGCGGTTCAAGAATTTCATTTATTATGAGATAAATATCACGATATTAGATGAAATTATTTTATGGATTAATTCATTAAAAGGAGGAGTCAAATGAAAGATAAAAAAGAAGTTTTATTTAACATTCTGATGTTTTTACCAATGCTTGTAGTGCTTATATCTTTGTTTTACTTACCGAAGGATATTCCTGCACATTATGGAGAGGGATTTGCTGTAGACCGATGGGGAAGCAAATATGAGACTCTAATTTACGGAGTAATACCAATAGCTTTTGGTGGAATTATGAGAATTATCTCTCAGACAGAAACAAAACAATCTAATAAGAAGGCAAAGGTTTATGGTGGGATAATTGGGTTAGCTGTTTTTAATATAATAATACTTGGATTTATTTATAATGCATTTAGACTTACAAGTCTTAGTGAGCAACTTATTATCATAAATTTATCGAAGATATTTTTAGTGACATTAGGAATCTCACTTGTTGTGACAGGAAATATTGTTTCTAAAGCAAAGAGAAATAAATTAACTGGTATTAGATATTCTGGTACAATAACTGATGAGAAGACTTGGAATATTCGACAGCGCATTGGTGGCAGCATTATGATGTTGGTAGGAATAATTATCGTTATAATTAACTTGATTTTTAAATCCAACAATTTAGTAATTTTTATTACATTAATATTGTTGATAGCTGTAATACCTGCAACAATATTAGTGAATAGAATTGCATTAAAAAAACTTTGAAAGAGTTTAAATAAAAACTGTGGGCTAGTCAGGAGATGAGTTTTTCATTTCATACTTTATTCTTAACATCCAGTAATCTATACACCTAAAGATGACAAATAAATAAAAATCTCATAAATACCCCGCGTTTCGGCAGTTTTTGTCGCAGAAACGCGGGATATCTGTTAGTAAGTGACGCTTAATATGGCGTCACCGTAATAACAAAAGCATCTGTTACACTTGTTTTAGGATTAATTATTCCTATATTGGGGGGCGAAATATGTATCTGAATTTATTGGTAAATGTGTCCAATGAACCGGGAACCAAGTTATGCTTACAACCATCCACTATTTACGGAAGCCATGCATATATATAGTGATTCAAAGGTATCTGATTTTTTGAATTCTATTACCGATGATCAAAGTGCAGAGTTTCTCAATGACCGAAATCTTCCAGTGTTTAACTATGCCATCCCTTATGATACAACCAACAGAGAGCCGCTGTTTTATGAGAAATATCTAGGAAGCATTAATGACGTATCCCAACTGCAGTTTACGTTGGACAAAGCAATTCGTGTATACTCGGATGAATCAGCGGAGCGGTCTATCTGCACCTGAAATCAGGGGCTGTGGATACGGTGAATAAAGAGCTGACGGCCTTGCGCTGGCTTTCCATATTCTTGGTAGATAAGCATCAGGAAATTGAGTCCTGTCAGGATATGGACCGGGAGTTCATGGAAGATCAAGGAGGATATTTGATTTTGATTTCAACTCATAATCCTGAGCATGCTCTTTATCGACTGTGATACTAAAGTGAAACAGGTTCCTTGACAAAAATTAAAAATAAATGATAAAATTTATCTAAAAGATTTATAAAAGCATTGCATTTATGATCATATAGGCTTACAATATGTTAGCCGGCTAATGAAATAGGGAGTAGGAGGTATGGAATGTCAAATGATGAAAAGAATCAAAAAAACCAAGAAGAAGATTTAACCTGGCTATTCTTTAAAGCAACTCATTTGTACTTTTCTAGAATGTATAATCAGGCATCAAAGTTTGAGACTCATCCTGGACAATTTCCTATGATTCAGGTCTTAGCCAAGTATCCAGGTTTAAGTCAAAGAGAGATTGCTGATCGGTTGCATATTAAACCGCCAACGGTGAATGTCACTTTAAAACGCATGGAAAAGGCTGGTTTGATTGAACGCAAAGCAGACAAGAAAGATTTAAGAGTTGTCCGAATTTTTTTAAGTGAGAAAGGTCAAAAAGTCACCAAACACGTTCAAAAAGTTGGTGAAGATAATAACAAAATATTAACCCAAGGATTTAGCGAAACAGAGTTACAGCTCTTTAAACTTTTTTTAAAAAAGATCATAATCAATGCAGAGAACTTCCCTATAGGTGTAGACCATATGGAAGAGTTTGAAAAATAGACTTATGACGCTATCCATGGTGACAAAATGAAGAAGGCTAGAAAGGAAAAAAGGTATGATAAAATTATTTCGATTTGTAAGAGATAAATGGTATTTTATCATTATGATTATTGCGTTGCTTTTTTTACAAGCATCAGCAGACTTGGCTTTGCCAGACTACACATCTAAAATTATCAATGTAGGAATTCAGCAAAAAGGTGTAGAGGATGCTGTACCAAATGAAATTAGGGAATCGTCCATGGATGATCTTTTCTTATTTATGGAGGATGAGGATATTCAAGGGATTAAAGAACATTATTCTTTAGAAGATGATGTATATCACTTAAATAAGATCAATAATCAAGAAAGAGAACAGTTAAATGAAATTTTTGGTATCCCAATGCTATTGACAACGGGATTGACAGCTGATAGTGATATGCTTACAAGTTTAAAAGAAGAGATGCAGGTTCCAGAAGAAACAAATCTATTAGATGTTTTTGCAGAAATGCCAAAAGATCAATGGAATCAAGTACTAGAAGAGATGAGTAAAGAAATTAATATAGAAGAAATGTCAGATTCTATTATTACTCAATCGGCGGTAAAATATATTCAGGATGAATATATACAGATGGGAAAAGACATAGATAAACTTCAATCGGACTATATATTAACATCTGGAGTGCGGATGCTTGGCGTTGCTTTGGTTTCCATGGCTGCTGCAGTTTCAGTAACTTTTTTATCTTGTAAAGTTGCAGCTAGTATGGGGCGTCATTTAAGAAATAATGTGTATCGAAAGGTCATTTCTTTTTCAGGAAATGAATTAAATCAATTTTCTACGGCATCTTTAATTACAAGGAGCACCAATGATATCCAGCAAGTACAACTATTCGTTACCATGCTTTTTAGAATTGTATTATATGCTCCAATTCTTGGAATAGGTGGAGTTTTAAAAGTATTAAATACGAATTCTTCCATGACTTGGATATTGGCAGTAGCGGTAGGAAGCATTATTCTTCTTGTCATGGTCTTGTTTGTAGTTGCAATGCCTAAATTTAAGTCCTTACAGAACTTAATTGATAAATTAAACTTAGTAACTCGTGAAACATTAACAGGTATCACGGTAATACGTGCATTTAGTAATCAAAAACATGAAGAGCAACGTTTTGAGGATGCTAATAAAACCTTAACGAAAACGAATTTATTTGTTAACCGTAGTATGACGTTTATGATGCCAATCATGATGTTGATTATGAATTTAATCACTGTTTTGATTACTTATAATGGTGCTTTGGCTGTGGATGCAGGTAATATGCAAGTAGGTAATATTATGGCATTTATTCAATACACCATGCAAATTATTATGAGCTTCTTAATGCTTACTGTGCTTTCTATTATTTTACCAAGAGCAAGTGTGTCAGCAAAACGTATCAACGAAGTTATGGAAACAGAAGTTTCTATTAAAAGTCCTCAAGATATCCAGCGTCCATCAAGTGACATCAAAGGAAGTATTGAATTTGATCATGTTTCTTTTGGATATCCAGGAGCAGAAGAAAATGTATTAGATGACATCTCTTTTAAAGCCAAAAAAGGTGAAACCGTGGCTTTTATTGGTAGTACTGGAAGTGGCAAGAGTACATTAGTAAACTTAATACCAAGAATATTTGATGTCACAAAAGGAGCTATTAAGATCAACGGTGTTGATATTAGACAGATGTCCCTGAAAGAATTAAGAGATCGAATCGGTTACGTTCCTCAAAAAGGAGTACTGTTTTCAGGTGATATTGAATCCAATATTAAATACGGTAAAGAAGATGCCACAGAGGCAGAAGTAGAAAAAGCTGCTAAGATTGCTCAGGCATGGGATTTTGTCAGTGAAAAACCAGAAGGCATTCATTCCGCCATTGCTCAAGGTGGTAGTAACGTATCTGGAGGACAAAAGCAAAGACTTTCTATTGCAAGGGCTGTGGCAAAAGATCCAGAATTTTATATTTTTGACGATAGTTTTTCGGCTCTAGATTATAAAACCGATGTTGTGTTAAGAAGGGCTTTGAAACAAGAAACAGGAGATGCTACAACCTTAATTGTAGCTCAGCGTATCAGTACCATTCTTCATGCAGATAATATCATTGTATTAGAAGATGGTCGTGTTGCTGGTCAAGGAACTCATAAGGAATTACTAAAAACCTGTGACGTGTACAAACAGATTGCAATGTCTCAGCTGTCAGAGGAGGAATTAAGTGATGAGTAAGGAAACAAAAAATTCAAGAAAATCCCCTGTGGGCGGACCTGGAGGCATGCAGGCAGGATCTGGAGAAAAAGCAAAAGATTTTAAACAGTCGATAGGTAAGTTATTTAAATATATGGAGAAGTACAAGGTTCGATTATTCTTCATGTTGATTTTTGCCATTGGTGGAACCATCTTTAATATTATCGGACCAAAAATTTTAGGTAAAGCTACGACTGAATTATTTAAAGGACTAGAGCGAAAGATCAGTAGAACTGGTGGAATAGATTTTGATAAAATTGTGCAGATTTTATTATTACTAGTAGGACTCTACTTAGTCAGTGCTTTGTTTTCCCTGATCCAGGGATTTATCATGACTGGCATTTCAAATGATACCACTTATAATTTAAGAAAAGATATTTCTAAGAAGATCAATCGCCTACCATTAAAATATTTTGAAAGTAGGACTCATGGAGAAGTGTTATCTAGAGTAACAAACGATATTGATACTCTACAACAAAGCCTTAATCAGAGTGTTACTCAGCTAATCACATCCGTGACCACCATTCTAGGTGCTTTAATTATGATGCTTAGCATTAATGTATGGATGACTTTAGCGGCCCTTGTCAT
>DVLR01000313.1 GCA_018715425.1 Candidatus Merdenecus merdavium | reverse complement strand
TGGGATACGAAGTAGTAGAAGGTCCAGAGGTGGAATATGACTTATATAATTTCGAGAAATTAAATATTCCAGCCAATCATCCTGCTAAAGACGAGCAAGATACTTTTTATATTAATAAAGAGATGGTTTTAAGGACTCAAACGTCTCCAGTACAAGCACGTATTATGGAAAAAGGCAAATTGCCAATTCGTGTAATTGCGCCAGGTAGAGTGTTTCGTTCTGATGAAGTAGATGCAACACATTCACCATCCTTCCACCAGATAGAAGGGCTTGTAATTGATAAAAATATTACATTTGCGGACTTAAAGGGAACCCTTGAAGTTTTTGCTAAAGAACTTTTTGGTGAAAATACAAAAACAAAATTCAGACCTCATCATTTTCCGTTTACAGAGCCCAGTGCAGAAGTGGATGTGAGTTGCTTTAAATGTGGTGGAGAAGGTTGTAGATTCTGTAAAGGTGAAGGCTGGATTGAAATCTTAGGCTGTGGTACCGTTCATCCTCACGTATTAGAAATGTGCGGTATTGATCCAAAAGAATACACTGGTTTCGCATTCGGTATGGGACTAGAGCGTATTGCATTATTGAAGTATGAAATTGATGATATGAGATTGTTATATGAAAATGATACTCGTTTCTTAAAACAATTTTAGAATGTAGGAATGTGAAAGATCCCCTCACGTTGTTTTAGGGGAAAGTTAAGGAGGAAAAACCAGATGAATACATCATTATCATGGATAAAAGCATATGTTCCAGACTTAAATGTATCAGCAGAGGATTTTAGAGATGGGATGACATTATCAGGAACAAAAGTAGAAGGATTTGAAAAATTAGATAAAGATCTTGAAAAAATTGTGATTGGACAAATTTTAAAAATAGAAAAGCATCCAAATGCAGATAAATTAGTAGTCTGTCAAGTGGATGTAGGAGGCGAAGCGGTACAAATTGTAACAGGTGCTAGAAATGTAGCAGAAGGCGATAAAATTCCAGTTGTATTAGATGGTGGTCGCGTAGCAGGTGGACATGATGGAAAGAAGACACCAGGCGGCATGAAGATAAAAAAAGGAAAATTAAGAGGAATAGAATCTCAAGGCATGATGTGTTCCATTGGAGAACTGGGGTCTACTACAGAGTTCTATCCTGATGCAGCAGAAGATGGTATTTATATTTTACCAAAGAGTGCACAAGTAGGGATGAATGCTGTTGAGTATCTTGGTTTAGATGATGTAGTATTTGAATTCGAAGTAACTTCTAATCGTGTGGATTGCTTTAGTATGATTGGTCTTGCAAGAGAAGCAGCAGCAACCTTTAAGAAAGAATTCAAACCTCCAGTTGTTCCAGCTAGAGATGAAGGAAGTGAAATCGAAAACCATATTAAAGTAAAGGTTGAAGACAAAGAGCTTTGCAAAAGATACTGTGCCAAAGTTGTAAAAAATATTAAAATTGCACCGTCACCAGAATGGATGCAAAGACGTTTAGCTTCTGTTGGAATTAGACCAATTAATAATATTGTTGATATCACCAACTATATTATGGAGGAATACGGTCAACCAATGCATGCATATGACTTGGATACTATTGAAAATAACGAAATCGTAGTTAGAAGAGCTTCTAATGACGAAACGTTTGTTACTTTGGATGGTAATGAAAGAAGGTTAGATGAATCTGTATTAATGATTTGTGATGGTAAAAAACCAATAGGTATTGCAGGAATCATGGGTGGCGAAAACTCTATGATTACAGATCAAGCCACGACTCTGTTATTTGAAGCGGCATGCTTTGACGGTACCAATATCCGTTTATCTAGTAAAAAGATTGGACTTCGTACGGAGGCATCTGGTAAATTTGAAAAGGGGTTAGATCCTAATAATGCAATAGAAGCAATGAACCGTGCATGTCAATTAGTCGAAGAATTAGGTGCAGGAGATGTAGTGGGTGGAGTTGTGGATGTTTATCCAGAAAAAAACTATCCAAACCAAATATTATTAGATAGTACAAAAATTAATGAAATATTAGGTACTGATATAGAAAAAGAGACCATGATCGAATATTTTACAGCTCTTGGTTTAACCTATGATAAAGCATCAGATCTTGTAACGGTTCCTACTTATCGCCAGGATCTTCTTCGTTTGGCAGATTTAAGCGAAGAGGTAGCACGATTCTATGGATACGATAAAATCCCTACAACTCTTCCAAAAGGTGAGGCTACTGCAGGAAAATTACCATTTAAATTGCGTATTGAAGGGATTGCAAGAAATGTAGCAGAATACTGTGGCTTTTCTGAAGCCATGACTTATTCTTTTGAAAGTCCAAAAGTATTTGATAAGCTATTACTTCCAGAAGATTCTATTTTAAGGCAAGCCATTAAGATTTCGAATCCACTTGGAGAAGATTACAGCATTATGAGAACATTACCACTCAATGGAATGTTAACATCTTTAGCGACGAACTATAATAGAAGAAACAAAAATGTTCGTTTATATGAACTCGCTACTGTTTATCTTCCTGAATCATTACCGTTAACAAAACTTCCTGATGAGAGAAAGCAATTTACCTTAGGAATGTATGGAGAGGGTGATTTCTATAATATGAAAGGTGTAGTGGAAGAGTTTTTTGAGTCCGTAGGAATGAGCGAAAAAGTTACTTATGATCCAACTGCAGGCAAATCATATTTACATCCAGGCAGACAGGCAAATATAATTTATAAAAATCGCATAGTGGGTTACCTAGGAGAAGTACATCCTCAAGTAGCATCCTTGTATGGAATTGGCGAAAAAACTTATTTAGCTGTTCTCGATATGCCATATATTACGGAATCATCTACTTTTGATCGCAAATTCGTAGGTATTGCAAAATACCCAGCGGTAACAAGAGATATTAGTATGGTAGTTCCTAAAGAAATATTAGTGGGACAAATTGAAGAAGTGATTGAAAAACACGGTGGTAAGATTTTGGAAAGTTATCAATTATTTGATATTTATGAAGGTGATCAGATTAAGAATGGATATAAATCGGTTGCTTATAGTATTGTTTTTAGAGCCAAAGATAAAACATTGGAAGAAGCTGAGATTACGGAGGCTATGAAGAAGATATTACATGGCCTTGAAGGTATGGGAATTGAACTTCGTCAATAAAAAGAAGATATAAAAATGGGAAGGAGGGCGTATATACGTTTTTCTTCCCATTTCTTAGATAAAATTCTTAGATAAAAATCATACAATCATTAGATGATTGCTCCCCAATATTCTATAATCCACTATGATAGGAAAAGTCTCCTAATCGTTCTAGTATTTCTTCTCTATGTTTCTTTGATATATGAATTTCCTTAGAAAATAGTTTGTTTACATCCATGTGGTTTAGTATTTGAGTGCATTCCCTACATGACTTTCTATATAGATCATAAAAGCTTTCTGTGGATTGGATCCTTTTATCCCAAGGATTTACCCAAATTTCGTGTCTTGTATTCATGATGTCATCTAGCTTTTCACATTGATCTGTAACAAATTTACTGGATAAGAGGGGATAGGAGAAGAAACAGTTTTCTAATTTTTGTACTATTTTTTTCTTATGGCCATAAGGATCTAACAGGAACCTATTCTCTAGATACCCTTCCACCAAGAGAAAGCGGAAGAACCAAGGCTGGAAGTAAATATGATTTCTAGGATGAAGGCTCCCAAGTGTTCTCTTTAAGGTACCAGCCATAAAGTGAGATAAAACGTCCTTTTCTTTCTTACTTAATCGAAAGGTTTGAGATTGATTAAATTCGGTAAGATTTTCACCTGAATATTCCCTTAATAATTGTCGGTCTATCTCATGTTCCAGTGTAAAATGGCGGTGATAGTATGAGTGATCTGAAGATAGAACATGGAAGTTTGTTCTTCCATAAATATATGGATGAGCCAAGTGATCGAACTTGTAATGACAGAAAAAACCACATAAATAACTAAGGCAGATTTCTCTTTCTTTTCTATTATGGAGATTTGTGATTCCGTTTAATCCTTGTCTAAAAAAAGCTTCAACTTGATTTTCATGAAGGTA
>DVLR01000312.1 GCA_018715425.1 Candidatus Merdenecus merdavium | reverse complement strand
AAAACAAGTAAAAAGTAAGATTTAGACTATAAGAAAATCCCAAATTGCAATTTTCCCATATTCGTTGAAATAAGGCTTATAAATGCAAAAAGGCACATAGTAACAACTATATGCCTTTTTCTTAGTGAACCCACTGGTACAAAACTCGAACTCTTTACTGGAAGATTTAAGGCGATTAAATCAATTAAGAGACTACTCATATCAAAACGATTTAGACATAGACAAGATTAATCAAATAAAGCACATTAAGCTTACAAGTACCAAAAAGCAATAAATCCTGTTGAAATATCGAGAATTTTTAGCTTCGTTTTCGAGATCACCGATCTCTTTAAGAAGCAATTGCATATTTTGGATACTAGATTGAATAATGCTTGGCTTGAATTTCTGCTTGAGCCAATAACGATCCTGACAGAAAACCATTTAATGCAGGACGTCTTATAAAATTCAAATAGCTTTCTTCATCCAACTCTAAAAACTGCTGATAAGTTAGAGTTTTTAGAGTATCGTCTAGGAAAGCTAAATTTGAACTAGTCATGTAGTCCCAAAAATGTCTATACCATTTTTCTATTCTCGCCTTTACAAATCCCTGATACCTGTTGTCAATATCATATATTTCCTTCCAAGAAGTCACTTCATCAATCTTGTTATCAGGATTAGTGTACGTAATTCCCCAGACAATATCTTCCACATTCATGTGATCAACAGCTATGTAAAAACTCACAGTGATGCCTTTGTGTGAACTATCATAAGGAAAGAAGAGCTTTTTATTAGAGGCGAGAGCGACGATATCTTTCTCAGCTTTAACATCTAAAGAATTACATTCCTTACAAGTTGGTACAAGATTTTTGAAATTAACCGAGGATAAGGGGTATATAGATTGAGGTAAATAATGGTCATATTGGTCTCTGGTTACATCTTGGTGCTTTTTCAATTCTCCAATTCCGCAAATTGGACACAAGGTAATGCTCGGATTCAATTTGCTAAAACTATCAAAGTGATCTCTGAGTTTAGTAGTAAATCTGGTATTAAAAGCATCTCCATCTAAGACCTGCTTATACAAATTGAGAAAAAGATCACGTAAAACTTTTAATATCCCATTTGCATTTCGAACTAATCTTTTTGGTAAAATATTTCCAGCACATATACTTTCAATATTATTGCTGTCCCTAATTTGCAAACAAAAATTACTTCGGTCTTGTTGGCTCCATGACCTCATTGAATTATATATAGTGATACATGGAGCTTTTAATATCTTAGGATGCCTGTTAGCTAGGTAAAGTAAATCAGTACTAAAGAATGAGTCATCAAATTCGCCAGTTTCATTTTCGATTCTGTCGAAGAAAGATAAAATTAAATCATGGAGCTTTAGTTGAACCGCTGAATTTTCATATTTATAACTTCGTATCATTATTCCTTAACTCTTTTTCTTTTAATAATAATTCTCTAAACAAAAGAACTTTTTCTACTGACTCTCCCAAAATCCGAGCTGCATTTTTTGCATATTCAATATGTTCTAAAGTATCAAGGGGTAACGCTTTGATATCTGCTATTTCCTTAATTGGTAAATCTGATATAGACTCTTTCTTTTTAAAGACCTCCTCTGTTATAATGTTTACCGATGTCCCAAATGTATTAATCTTTGGATTGCTAACGCTTTGACCTTCTAAAACAAAAACTTTTTCTCTTTTACAATCTGAAACAATGAATGGTGAGTGAGAGGTTATTAAAAGATCCATCATCAAATTATTATTACCTGCTGCTTCTAAGCTCCCTTTTATTGTGCTAATAAACTTTGATCGCCAGTCTGGATTGAAATGTGTTTCAGGCTCATCCAATAGTAATAAAGCGCTCCTGCTTTTTAGCATTAGGCAAATACCCATTGAATGCAGAAATTGCTGTTCGCCATCAGATAAGTTCTTCAAAAGCAAGTTTGATACTTCATTAGTTTCTCGTCGCAATTTCTGAATGCGGTAATCTAGAAAAAAGAATACATTATCTTCGGGTGCAGGCACAGGGACTTTCCCATCTGTGTAAAAACCTTTTGATTGGTAAACATCAGATTTTATACTTGACGGTATTGTCCGATAGTTTAAGGTATATAAAACCTGAAAAGCGCGAAACAATTTGAAGATATCACCATTAAAATTTTCTCGGAATGCAGCTTTAGTATCGTCGTTTATCCAAAAGTCAAGTAACAATTTATCCTTGCTTTCAAATACTGCTGTCGCACAGTTTTTGAAAGCAAGAATAGTATCTTGAAACTGATCTAAAATCCGATGTTCTCCTTCGATATGCAAGTTTAGATTCATACGAAACCTTACAATATCAATGATATTCAGGTGATCATTTATTGGTTTTAGTACCTCTTTTTTCTGAAAAAGGAAATTTGAAAGTAAAACAGCTTGACTCATCTCATAGTCAATATATATCATATTACTTTCGGGCTCCTTATATTCATAGTTTCTCACAAGAGCTTCCAAATACTCATCATAATGTATTAGTCTTGTTTTTAAGAAAGGAATACTTAAAATTTCGTTTTCACCTGATGAATATCCAATCACAAGCTCTGGTAGGTATTTTTTAGCCTCCGCAGGAAAAATGCTTTTCTTATTAGCAAGGATGGTTACAGGAATGTCTTCAATATCAGTGAATGGATATGGTTTGTAAAAGAGCTCAGGTAATTCATTTATTTCTTTTTTAATAAGCACCTTTACTGTGTTTTCCAATTCATATGGAATGCCAATGTTTGGTACTATATAGTATTCGAGTTCATAAGCATCAGGTCTTGAATTATGTCCTTCAAAAAAAGTTTTGAAGTTTTCTGGCTGCTTAATATTTACACAACCCTCCAGATGATAAAATATATTTGCTAGGGCTTCCAAAACATTCGATTTGCCGCTACCATTAAGTCCCGCAAAGCAAAATGGACTGAACTCATCCCAATCAATAACTGCTGCATCTTTCTCTATGAAAGGAAGCCTGAAATTGATTTGGAAATTCTCTTTTAAACTTCCGAAATCTGTGTTAAGTTTAAGACGTAATAGCTTCATCTAGTAAACGATTTTTATATTCCCTGTTAACTTCAAGAATAATTTTTGATTGTTTCAATCTTTGAATAATACCCTTCTTAAAACTTTCATCCTGTTCATTAAGATTTTGTGTTCGCTCCAATATTTCGAATAATTTTTCGATCTCATGTGAATATTGCTCTTCTGTTTGAAAATCGGAAGCGTTAATATTATTCAAAAACAGCTCAAGATTGATCTCATCAAACATAAGCTCATTGATAGGATCATTATGATTTGTATCAGGATTAACAAACAGTTTAGATAATGTAGATTGAAATAGCTCCAGGAGCACCTCCAATGAACGTTCAAGAAATCTTCGTTGTACATCTCCTTTAAGGGTGAACTCGTAAAATACATCTAAATAATTTTCATCTTCTATTTTAAGAACTTCTAAATTCTTAAGGTCTATAGTGTTAATCTGCTTTAAACCTATACCTCTAGCTTTTTTGTGTAAAAGTGATTGAATGTTTTCTTGTCTGAATAGGTAGTAATAAAAAGCTCTTATCTTTAGAGATTCAAATTGTAATGGAATTATACCTCTTGATACATTTGCGTTTTTTAACTCACTATCAATTAAGGAAAGAGCCCCAATACTTCCTCTAACTGAAATCAAAAGCTCATCTCCTTTTAAAATGGTTCTTTTGAATTGATTTGAAATTTCAGGAGAAATAGTTTTCAACCCTTTTTTATGAAGATATTTTCCTTGTAGATCTATTGGTCTGACTATAGGCACGCCACCTTCTATATCTAACCCAGATTTAACAACACCGTAAGATATAGACTTATTATTTACTATGTCAATCAACTTTTCTTTTTTCCATTTTTTTTCGTTGATAACTGGATCTCCAAAAAAATGATAAAATATAGAATTAATATATTCTTCGATTATATTTAAAGTCTTCTTCCGTTTTTCAATTAGGGATTGAATATTTTGCAGTAAATGTACTGCTAACTTCTGCTCCATTACTGTTGGAAGAACAATTTCTAAATTCTTTATATAATTTGCATTGAGGTTCTTTTGTGCACCTCCTTTCTGCCTAAATGCAATCCTTTCTTTATTAAAATCAAACCAATATTTCAAATAGGTATTGTCTAAAATATTATCATCTTTACTTGTTATCCCCAACACCGCTTGGTTGCAAGACAACTTAATCCCGCTCATACAAGTTTTTCCTAAGGTGGAGCCGTAAAGAGCAAGCATCACTGTATTTTTTTCGAATATCCTATTGCCAATTGACTTTAATCCTTTATAGCTGATGGACTCTTTAGTTTTCACAATCGTCTTTCCATCCTCTAAATCTCCGACTTTTGCCCATGGGATATCCGGTGAATTGTAATATTCGGATATAGACCTATCAGGTGTGCCACCACTTTGAATATAACAAATATCTCTTAATGCGTATTTCTTCATTATCTCAATTTGATGTTTTCCAGCCCTTTTAAAATTTCATTTTCTAATTCGGACAATTGGTCTAATATCACCTGGGGAGCCCTGTAGTTCTGAGGTTCATAAACGAAATCCTGATATAAATTGAAGTTCAGTTCATAACCATTAGCCATGATCTCTGAGTAGGGTACCGTAAAATGTTGTAACTCTCTGTTGGTACTTCTTTTTGGGATTGGCTTGTTCCATTCTGCAATTAGCGTCGGTAAAGGCTTGTTTTTTAATCTACGCCTATTTACATCTAAAGAATAGCCATCTGATTTCATTCCATAAAACCAAACATCAATGGCTTGTGGTGTATCGTTTCTTAGTTTCCGTTTAGTAAAAATCAAAATTGAAGTTTTGACATTTGTATAGGGCATAAATACTCCTTCTGGCAAAGAAATAACACCTTCAAGTTCACAATCAGTCATTAATATTTTGCGGATATCTCTGTAAGCACTTCCAGAATTGAATAGTAATCCTTCTGGAACAATTACTGCTGCCTTACCATTCTCTTCAAGCATATAAATAATACGCTCTAAGAATAGTAGCTCTGATTGAACGGTTTGTTTTTCTCTATGACCGTCTTTGTCTTTTTTTGGAGGATAAACTCTATCTAGATTCTCACTAACCGTGAGGCTATTTATTTTCCCAGTAAATGGCGGGTTTGCAAGAATATACTTGTACCGTTCGGAAGGCCTATCGCCTTCATGATTTTCGTAATCAGAAGATAAGGTATCTAGATGTGTTATTTTTGGTTTAGTTATACCATGCATCATAAGATTCATAATACCAATACGAACCATCGTTTGGTCAATGTCGAAACCATAAAAAAGATTTTCTGTTAAAAGCTTCTTTTGTGAATTCGTCAATTTACTACCATCCGTACCTTTTGGCAAACCATTATCATCCAAAAGAGTTTCTTCAGAATATTTTGTAATAATATATTGATAAGCACCAACTAAAAAGCCACCAGATCCACAAGCTAGATCACAAATTTTGCCATCGATATCTGGATTCAATAATTCCATCATCATTTGAATAATATGTCTCGGTGTCCGAAATTGCCCGTTTTTACCAGCTTCACTTGTTTGCTTTAAAAGATGCTCGTAAACATCCCCCTGAATATCCTGAAAATATTGGTTATCTAGCTCTTCTTGCTTTTCAATTTCTAAGTATATACTGTCAATAATTGAAACTGCATCCTCCAAAAGCGACGGATTATTAATTCTAAAAGAGGCATCTTCCATCGAGTTTGCAAATGGCTCACCTTTTTTTGATAG